>JBFGKR010000114.1:0-6258 GCA_041576575.1 Arenicellales bacterium
ACGTAGGCGGCCTCTCCGGGACGCACCGCGAAAGACACCCCGACCAGGTCGGCGGACACCGCATCCAGGGAGGTCGTTTCGGTGTCAAAAGCGAACAGTGCTGCCTTCTCCAAACGCTCGATCCAGGCGCTCAACGCGGCCTCATCGATGATGACGTCGTAATGCCACGCGCCGCCCTTATCCTGAGAGACTTCTGTGAGGCCGCCCAGATCCGCAAGCCAGCTTTTGAATTCTAGCCGCGCGTACAAACGCTTGAGCGCGGGCTCGTCGGTCGGTTCCGGCCGCAGACCTTTGGGACCGACTTCGAGTTCGACATCCCGTTTGACGGTGACCAGTCGCCTGTATAAAGGCAGGGACTCCAAGCTGCCGCGGAGATTCACGCCGACTTTGCCCGAGATCTCATCTGCATGTTTGATGACGGCCTCGAGCGAGCCGTATCGCTGCAACCATTTCTGCGCGGTTTTCGGCCCAACGTTTGGAACCCCCGGTACGTTGTCGGAAGCATCGCCCACCAATGCGAGGTAGTCTACGATTCTTTCCGGCGGAACACCGAATTTGCTTTCCACGGCGGCGCGGTCGTACTCGACTTGGTGCATCGTGTCGACCAGCGTCACGTGACGGTTAACGATCTGCGCCAAATCCTTATCACCGGTGGATACGACGGCTTCGATTCCCAGCTTGACCGCCTCTGTCGCCAACGTGGCGATTACATCGTCGGCTTCCACGTCGTCAACGATGAGCAGCGGCAGGCCCATGGCGCCGATGACCTGGTGCAAGACGGGTACCTGCGCACGGAGCTCATCCGGCATCGGTGGACGGGTGGCCTTGTATTGCGGATAAATACGATGCCGAAAGGTCGTACCTTTGGCGTCAAAAACGATCGCCACATAGTTCGGGGCATAATCGGTCAGCAGCCGCCGAATCATTCCGATAACACCGTACACGGCCCCGGTGGGTTCTCCGGCGGAGTTGCTGAGCCTGGGTAGGGCATGGAACGCCCGGTACAGATAGGAGGAACCGTCTACCAGCACGAGTTTTTCAGCTTTGTTCATAATTCTCGCAATAGCCGACGAGCGTCGAACTCTGGGCCCCATCGCCGGTCTATTAATAATATAGGTGCTCAGACTGATCAGGGTAGTGCCCGGAATTTTACGTAGGTGCCCACCATATCTCATCCCGAAACGCTCCGAACCATGCGCAATTTTGCCGGTCTTGCGGTCCTCGTGCTGCTCCTTCTTGGGTCTTACACCTATCCCCCCGGACTCGGCGCCGAGTCGGTATCGGCCGATGGGCCCGTCGAGGACCAGCAGGGCGCCCTAACTTCGGTCGATATTCAGGAGCGCAGAGAAGGTAGCCAAGCAATCACCGAATACCGCAGATTCGGTCAGTTGTACATGATCAAGGTGAAGCCGAAAGGCGCGGCGCCGCTGTATATCATCGATCAATACGGCGACGGGCAATTGAACACACGACCCGCCGAATCCATCGAGGACGACGTCAACCTTCCCAAGTGGCGAATCGGCGGATTCTAGCCCCCCGCACCCAAGGGCCCCGGGTTCCGACGCGGCATCCGTTCGCCCCGGCACCGCGATGGTGCTATTTTTCCCTCGTGCGCGGTATAGTTACGCCTCATCCGTGCGGTAACCGCAGACGCAAGCCTCCAGCTCGAAAATTATGAAGCGAACTGCTGCAGTGGCATTGTGCTTTGTTCTGGCGAGCGGGATTGCGTGGTCCGCCGACATCCGCTTGTACACCGTGAACTCCAAAGGACAACAGGGCCTGGTCAGGTTCGTGACCGGTACCGATAAGCCGGGGTGCCACGACCTGCCGATCAAGCGTCGCATACATCGCGCGTCGCAGGTCGGTTTCGATTACTGCCGCCTCTTCTCCGAAAGGGATTGTAACGAAGAAGCGGTCGTCTCGGTGCGGTGGAAAAACAAGAAACCGCCCACGGACAGGCTCACCCCCGGGGCGCGCTGGTTCTTACCCGGAGATCGCGGCACAAAGGTCGCGTCTTGGGAGTGTCGCACGAAGCCATGACCTCCCCGCTGTTGCTGTATTTCGGCGACGACCTGGCACGCTACGGATTCGGAGAAGGTCACCCGTTCGGACCCGATCGCCTGCAGGCGTTCTGGACGGAAACACGCAAACAAGGTTTACACAGGCGCGTCGATGTTGCCGCACCCGTGCGCTGTGACGAACGAGCGCTGCTTCGATTTCATCAAGCGGCCTACGTCGCACAAGTCAAAGAGCAGTCCAAGTCCGGCCGCGGATACCTCGATTACGGCGACACCCCGGCGTTTCCCGGCGTGTTCGAAGCGGCAAGTTATGTGGTGGGGAGCGACTTGGCGGGATTGAAAAACGCGATGGAAGGCGGTCACCCGCGGATCTTCGTCCCCATTGCCGGACTGCATCACGCGCGCCGTGATACCGCTGCAGGGTTTTGCGTCTTCAATGACGTCGGCGTGCTCATTGAGACTCTCCGCCGTGAGTTTGCCATTAAGCGCGTGGCGTACGTCGACATAGACGCCCACCACGGGGACGGAGTGTTCTATGCGTTTGAGTCCGACCCGGATTTAATGGTCGTCGACATCCACGAAGACGGGCGGTTCTTGTATCCGGGAACCGGTTTCGCGGACGAGACCGGAAAAGGGTCGGCGAAAGGCACGAAAATGAATCTACCCGTTTTACCGGGCGCGGACGATTCCACGTTTTTCGAACTCTGGCCGACAGTCGAGGACTTTCTGCGCCAAATCCGACCGCAGATCATTCTGTTTCAGGCCGGGGCCGACAGCATCAAGGGAGACCCGATTACCGATCTGGCTTTTTCCCCCCGTGCGCACGGCCATGCCGCCAAAAGCCTGTGCCGCCTCGCCGATGAGTTTTGTCAAGGGCGGATCATCGCCATGGGGGGCGGTGGCTACAATCGCACCAATCTGGCCCTTGCTTGGAATGAGGTGCTCCGAGCAATGTCGGCCTAGGGTTGATTTCGAACCCTCGTGCGCCCGCGGCCGGGCAGTGATCAACGGCGCGCCAGAAGGCGATGATGCTGCATTCTGGAGCAGACCAGGTACACGGGCGCGCTTGGCCGCGGCGACCAAGGTCGCAACGGCGCTCTTCGTTCGACTGCTGAAACGCATTCTAAACCGCATCGTTGTTGCGCCTGTTTGCCTAGGCGATCGAACGGCGATTCCCTGGAGGTCCGTGGAGCACGGCCATGTTTTGCTGATGCCGCCGACGATCGGGGTCGGGTTGCGCCACCACGCGAGAAATTTTCCGTAGATGGATCTGCGGAAGCAGAAACTCACGGGCGCCCGCCAAAACAAAGGACTTGTACCACCTGTACGGCAGCAGCCGAGGGTCCACGCAATCCGGGTGTGCCACGTACATGAAGGCCGGCACCGCCGCCCCGTTCACCGTGACGCGGACGTCGACGCTGGAGTACCCGGCACCCTCGAAGGAATCGAGCATCGTACGCTGTGCAAGCGAGAGACGGTAGACGACACCGTGCAGGACGTCGCGCGGATCGTCGGTGCGGACGGCGTCACACTTGGCCGACCCGTCACTGCTTCGTTTGTGGAATTTCAAATCGAATCCCCGCAGGCATCCTACGGTACCCGGCGGGAATTCACCGACCCGACCCCGCAAACGCGCCGAGAACATGTTAGAACCGAAAGCGAAATAACGCACGCGATAATTTCAATACAAAACGGGGCCGTCGTGACTGCGTAAGCCGTCCGCTTGAGACGGAATCCATAAATCAGGCGGCCAGGTCAGTGAGAACGCGATTGCGTCCTTGGGATTTTGCCTGCTGGAGGACTCTGACGGCTCTAGACAGCAACTGGCCAAGATCTTCGCCTCGCCGGAACATGGTGACGCCAATGCTGACGGTGAGCCGCACCGCGCGCCCGTCGGTGACCCCGATGTCGGTTTTCTCCACTTCGCCGCGAATACGTTCGGCAATCTGGCTGGCGCCGCTCATATTGGTCTCCGGTAATATGGCCAAAAACTGGTCTGCGTCGTAGCGTCCAATGCGGTCGGGCATACGGATAGTTTCCCCGAGGACTTCGGTAATGGTCCTAAGGGCCTTATCTCGGGCTACGTTTCCGCATTTGCCGACCAGGGCCTGTAAGTGGTCTATCTCGACGATGGCCAGGGAAAGCCGGTTGCCGTATCGGTCCGCCAGCGCCATGCACTCCATTAATTTGACCGTGATGCCGTGGCGATTCAAGGTCTTCGTCAAGGGGTCGAACTCCCTCCCGAAAGCCGCTTCGACCGCGCTTGCGGCAGCGGCGTCGACGATCCACAGGCGTATCAGTGTGACGAGCGCGCCGGTCACGACCACGGTAAAGACGAGCGGAGGCCACCATGAAGACTGGGCACCGCCCCAATAGCCGCTGCCCAGCGCGGCAAGCATCGCCAGCAGCGCGAGCAGCGCGAGGCGGATCCGAATCGACGGACGAATGCGGTCTCTCGGCCTGTTCCGCATGGCGCTTCAGCGCTCCGACACCGTCGTGTAGGCGCCGCGCCTCCGCGCACGCACGGAAAACGGCTGTCCCAAATCGATTGGCCGTACGAATTCACACATATCGCGCTCCCCTTTCATCCCCTCGCTGCAATATAAACCGGTGCACCTCCGTTCCTCTCGGCGAGAACCTTGTTACGCGCATTCAATAATACACCACGCCGCGCCTTTTTCGTCGCGAATTCCGCGCTTTGTGCCGGCTTCGTCGATCCGCTAGATCACGTCCAGCTTGGCGTAGGCCAGCACTAACCACTTGCTGCCCTCGGTCTCGAAGTTGACTTGCACGCGAGTATATTGCCCCCGGCCCTCGATGCTCAACACGATGCCGTCGCCGAATTTGTCGTGGTGCACCCGGTCGCCCAGCCGCATCCCGTCGTAGTCTGCGCGCTCGGACTCGGCGCGTTCCAGCGTCGCCGCCGGGGGCAACGCGAAAGCGCTGCGCACCTCATCCACCAGACGCTTTGGTATCTCGCCAAGGAACCGTGAGGGGCTGGTATAGGTCTCCCGGCCATGCAGTCGCCGCACCTCGGCGTGTGTTACGTACAGCTGCCGCATCGCACGCGTCATGCCCACGTAACAAAGGCGTCGCTCCTCCTCGAGGCGACCAGGTTCCTGCAAAGATCGCTGGTGTGGAAACAAACCCTCTTCCAGCCCGGTGAGAAAAACAAGCGGAAATTCTAGTCCTTTGGCCGAGTGCAGACTCATGAGCTGCACGCAGTCCTTCCACTCCTGTGCCTGCGTGTCTCCAGCCTCCAGGGCCGCATGGGCGAGAAACGACGACAGCGCATCGACGCCGTCCTCGGGACTATGTTCGAAGGTGCGTCCCGCGTTGACGAGTTCCTCCAGGTTTTCGATGCGCGTATCCGCTTTCTCGCCCTTCTCTTTGCGGTAATGCTCTATGAGCCCGCTACGCTGTACCGCGATGTCGACCTGGTCGGACAATGGAAGACCGCTTGTCTCCGCCGCCATAGAGTTGATCAGGTCGATGAATTTCGCCAACGCCTGCGCGCTCCGTGTCGTTAATTGATGGCTGTGTATCAAGGCCAGCGCCGCCTCCCACAACGCGGTCTGGTTAATACGTGCGTATTCGCGCACTTGGTCGAGGGTCTTATTGCCGATTCCGCGCGCGGGTACGTTGACGATACGTTCGAACGATGGGTCATCGCGGCGACTTGCGACGAGGCGAAGATACGCCAGTGCGTCCTTGATCTCGGCGCGCTCGAAGAATCTCAATCCACCGTACACCCGATAAGGCATGCCGACGTTCAGCAACACTTCTTCAAACACGCGGGACTGCGCATTGGATCGATAGAGGATTGCCGTCTCGGACCGCAAGTTGCCGGCGTCCACCCAGGACCGAATTCGGTCGACCACGAAGCGCGCTTCGTCAATTTCGTTATACGCGGTATACCGACGCAGCGGTTCGCCCTCGTCCCCCGCGGTCCACAGACGTTTCCCCAGGCGTCCGCGGTTGTGGTCGATGACCGCATTGGCCGCCTCCAAAATAGTGGTCGAAGACCGGTAGTTTTGTTCCAGTCGAAGCAACCGGGTTCCCGGAAAGTCTCTCTCGAACTGCAGAATATTTTCGACCCGCGCTCCGCGCCACGCATATATGGACTGGTCGTCATCCCCCACGACGAATATGTTGCGCTGCTTGGCGGCAAGCAGTCGCAGCCACTCGTACTGTATTGCGTTGGTGTCCTGGAACTCATCGACGAGTATGTGTTGGAAAC
>JBFGKR010000115.1:0-6252 GCA_041576575.1 Arenicellales bacterium
ATTCCGTGTTTTTCAACGTCCACAGGAACAAAGCGCGAATGTCAGGGCGTCCTTGTTGCAGGACAGCCCGGATGCGGCGATCGGTATTGCCGTGCGAAGACATAGCAACCAAATTGGCGAAGACCCCGGCGGCAGGGCTGAAAAGCGAACGAATCTGGTCGTGGTCTACGACGAAGTTCTCGGCCGAAAGGATATCCAGAACCGTGGTGACGATTTCGTCAAGGTCGGCCTTGTCTTTGCCGTCAATGGCGAGGATGGACGGAAAACGTGCGAACGTGTCGAAAACGTGTTCGAATTCCTCGATCACTTGTCGGCACGCACCGCTCAGATACAACTCCCGCATGCGCGCCGTATTGACCTCAGGGAGCCCGTGCACGACTTCGATCTTGTAGGGATAAGTGTCCGATCGCAGTACCCTGATCACTTTCAGTACAACCTTGCGTCGACCTGAAACCGAAACCTATCTCAAATGAGTGGGTCGGGTGTCAAGAACGAACGCGGGGCGTGCGTGACGCAGGGTATTCAGAGATTGAAAGAATATCGGGGAGATTTCGTGAAGTGGAATTGAAGAAGACGTTACGTCTGTAGGCAACATCTTGATCGTGACCCAATAACCTGTCTAACACATTGGACGTGTTCTATTCCGAGTTGCGTTTGCGCAGCAAGTATATCAATTCCCCATGGCAGGTGTTGGGGGCGTCGAGACACCGGATCTCGAACCCCAAAGCCAGCCGATCGTTGGTCCATTTCAGGAAGTCGTCAAACGTGGTCCGATTCCACACGTGTACGTGAATACTGCGCTCGCGATGGAATTCGTAGAGCCTTCTCCTGGTAAACGGATTAATGGGAAGCCGATTGCCGTTGTAATAACTCAGAGGCAACCGATGTTCCTTGAAATATCTCACCACGGCCGGGTGCACGTTCTCTACGGGTTCCTTGTTTCTAAGAAATTCCCGGATGTGTGCGTTACACAGAGTTTTTTTCTTCGTTTCGAAGTCGCGCCATAGGTGTTGGTTGGTCGTCAGTTCGCGATTCCTGTCAAAGGTATGTTCCTTGTCCGGAACGGTTAGGAACAGCAGCGATCCGGGTTTCATTGCATCGCTGACCCCCTTTAAAAACCGTATCGGGTTGACCAAGTGTTCAATAAAGTGATTGGCGATAAAAAAATCGAACTCGTAGTCCTTCAACACAACGAAATCGTCGGTGTTCGCGTCGAAAATAATGTCCGGTTCGACTATACGTTCCCGCGCCTCCGCGAGTTCAGGAAATAGATCCAAAGCCTGTTGCTTGCTGAGTCGGTCCGCATAGAGGACAACTGCAGCGCTCGCGTCCACCGCAAGCGGATTCTGGAGCGCCCCAAACTCAACGCCTTTGCCACGTAGTTTTCGGTTGGAAAGCGATGTTTTGTAATCCATAGGCTTGAAATTTTGTAACCAGTCGCTACTTAGATCCTCGATCGAGAACAACGGCGGCAACGCGATTATAGAGACTTGGAAAGACAAATTCTCGTCATCATGTTCCGACGCGAACGGACTGCCGGCGCGTCACGAGCTCAGGATTCCGTTCGCCGTTTGCTCGGTCTCGTATTCGAGTTCTACTTGGACAGAGATCGACGGGGATGCCATGAACGCGTTGCGCTAACGCGATTTGCGATCCCGCGTCAGCTGCTGCAACCCGACCGGGGAAACTCAGGGTAAACTATTCGCCAATATCATGAAAATTCTTTTTCTCCATGGCTGGAACAGCGCGCCGGGTGGCCTGAAACCCAGCTTTCTGGCGCAACACCTGGAAGTGGTTCTGAATCCGGCCCTGCCCGACGCCGATTTCAACGCGGCGGTCTCCATTGCCAATGCGCAACATCGCGCGCACCATCCGGATGTCATCGTGGGCTCCAGCAGGGGCGGCGCTGTGGCCATCAATATGCAAAGCGGGGACACGCCGCTGGTGCTTTTATGTCCCGCGTGGAAGCGCTGGGGCGCGGCGCGAACGGTAAAACGTGAGACCTATATCCTGCACTCACGCCGCGACGACGTCGTTCCGTTTTCAGACAGTGAAGAGTTGATCAGGAACAGTGCGTTGCCGTCTTCGGCGCTGATCGAAACCGGAACCGATCATCGGCTCGCCGATCGGGGCTCGCTGCAGTGCATGTTGGACGCCTGTGTGCGAGCGGCCCAATTGGGATCGCTTGGATGCACTGAAAATCGGTAAGCCTGGTCTGCTATTGCCACGCCCGCGAGCAGGACGGCTTTCGGCACTTTCACCAATGCCGTGCGTGCAGGTAGAGGCAAGTGACGTCCGTCGGTTGCAAGCCAAAGAAATCGCGCCGAGACCCAATCACCTCCAAGGACCGGTTTGCGTCGAGCATTGGCCGCGAGTGAGCGCGGCTCCCAAGCATCTGCCCATCTTCATGATTCTGGTCGCAATCCCCCACGCCCGGCGCTGCAGACGTACGTTCGCCAACCCCAAATCCTTACATAAGTCCCCGGTTTTGTCCTGCGTATGTGACCTGTGTCAATGTGGTCGGCTTGAGAATCCGTGCGCGTGGACCATACTTAAATAACGACGCGAGAGAAGGGTTCCACAAGAACAAAGGTGGGGGTATTTGTCGGTGTATCGCGAAGGTGTCCCAAAGACGCTGCCTGCAGCGTCGCGGCGCGCGACCCACACCTCGACACACAGGGATCGTGTGGGTCGCTCCCGCCTATTTCTTCCTATCGGCCGTACCGGTCGTCGGAGCGACGATCACTGGGCGCCGATCGCGAACCCGGTCACTAGTCTGCTATTTCTGTTCTGTCTGTCGCTGCCGACGTCCGTCGTTTCCGTTGCCCAGGCCGTAAATTGTGCCCCTGTCGGCGCAACGCCTCCGGCACCGGAGGCGACCTTTCTTCGCAGCTACCGGATCTCGTTCAATTCCCCCACTCGGCTCGCGGTGGACGCGAGCGCAGACGTGTACATCGCCGATCCGGCCACCGGACGGGTGGTGGTGCGCGCCGCGGACGGGAGCGTCACCCGCATACAAAAGGATCTGGGATTCCCCAACAGCGTGGCGGTGGATGGGCGGGGCCGCGTGTACCTTGGCGATGCCGACAAGGGCAGCGTCACCGTTTACTCGCACGCTTGGGAGGCGCTTTTTACGCTCGGACAGGGAGACGCTGAGTTTCTAGTGCCCGGAGATATCGCCATCCACGCGGCGACCGGGAACGTGTACGTTACCGACACGGCTGCACACCGGGTCAAGGTCTACAACGCCGATGGGCAGCCGGTGCGCACCTTCGGCGGCGCGGGAGTCGGCACTGGCCAGTTCCTCAATCCCACCGGCATATTTATCAACGGCGAAGAAGTTCTGGTGGCCGATCATGGGAATGCACGCCTGCAACGCTTCGACTTAGATGGAAATTATTGTGCGACGCTACACGCCGATTCGCTCACAAAGCCGCAGGGGCTATGGGTGGACGGCGCCGGTCGAGTTTATGTCGCCGATGCGTTTCAGGGGCAAGTCGTGATCCTGGATCGCGACGGTGTTCAGATCGACGTACTCGGAGAGTTCGGGCACCGTCCGGGACAACTACGCACTCCCCTCGACCTCGTCATGGACAGCTTTGGGCGCTTGTTCGTGAGTTCCGCCAACAACGGTCGGGTGGAGGTGTTCGGGATCGATGATTACAGCGATCCGGAACGTTACGCGCCGGCAAACGTGTGGATTGCGCCCGGACAACTGGACCGCGGGCAAACCGGCGGTACGGTAACCGGTTTGATCGAGGTGCCGGGGTATCGATTGACCGACGTGGTCGCCGGATCGGTGACGGCAAACGGGGTCCCGGCTTCATCGACCACGCTTTTCATAGGCGACCACAATCGCAACGGCCTACACGATCTGTTGGTGAATTTCGACGCCGACGCATTGTTGGCGACATTGCCACCGCTGGGCGAGTTCAGGGTGGTGGTTCGCGGTGGAATGGGCGCCGTGGATTTCGAGGGCTTGGATATCGTAGCCGTGGTGCATTCCTTGCCCGACGGCGACAGCAACGCCGACGAGGACGCCGATGGCGACGGCGTCGCGGACGCTGCCGACCTGTGTGCGCGTACCTCATCGGGCGACGCCGTGGATGCCGACGGCTGCAGTATCCCGCAGTACTGCCCCACTTCGGGAACGTGGACAGGGGAAAGTTGGAGAAATCACGGGGCCTTCGTCTTCTGTATCGCGTCCAAGACGAAACAATTCGTCTCGAAGGGGCTGATTTCCCGATCGCAGAGAGACGCGCTCATACGCCGGGCCGCCACGACCACGGTGAACGCCGTCGCTACCGAGACCACACGACGTGCGCCGCCGTCGCCCGACGATCCGAATTCGATGGTGCGCGCTCCCTCCCGGGCCGTACTCAGATCGCAATCGCCGTCTCCTCCCACGACCGCTCCTGCGCAGGCAGACGCGTTCATCAATCGCATCCTCGGGGACTTCGGCTATCGCCGGGAGCCGTCGCCGAACGACAGCAACGAAGACGCGCACGCCGCATCGACGGAAGATTTTTCCATCCCCGGTGGTGACAACAGAGGCACCCACGCCCATCCCTCGGAAAATACCGACGACCCGATTGGCCAAGTGTCGCCGAACCCGGTGGGGGCGGAAGCCATCGGCGGTGAAAACGAACAAGACGCTGCGGCGCATCCCGAGACGCCGAGCGTCACCGAAGTCGCACTAACGGGAGTTGACAGCGACGGTGACCGGGTCGGCGATTATCTCGATCACTGTGCGGACACGGTCTCCGGCGAGGCCGTCGACGTCAACGGCTGCGGTATCGCCCAATTGTGTGCCTGCGATGACGAGGACAGGGGTACGACCGAGGATGCGCGTCGAAGATACCTGAGTTGCGTGAGCGATCAAGTCGAAAGTTTCGTGTCCCTCGGTCTGATCAGTGAGCGCCGGGGCGCAGCGGTCGTTCGCACCGCGTTAGCGTCTTCTTGCGGAATCGACGACCGAATCAGGCTGCGCCAACGAGTGCAAAAGGCGGCATCCCGGGAGTCCGTGGGCATTGCCGCGAGTAGCGCCACGCCGGACGGAGGTCATGGTAACCAGGGAGATAAACGGTGACGGAACGGATACGGGCAGAGGAATCGAAAACACTTGTACCGACGTCGACGCCCATCGGCGAACTATCCTACAAGTGGGCGCTGATCCTGGTCCTGTTGCTCACGCTCAATGCGATCTTCGCGGACACCGCGGACGCGATCGACCCGCCCCACAGTAACGATTGCACGGGTTCCTGCCACATGATACACGGCGGATTCGGCGGCGGCCTGTTCAACACCGGCGGGCTGTTAAAGGCCAACAGCAACAGCAACCTGTGTATCACCTGTCATACGCCGGGGGGTCCGGCAACGGCCTACGCCTTCGCCGACGCGGACCAGGCCGTTCCCGGAGGCGGCGGCACATCGCACCGTTGGGATTCCGGCGTCTCGGGCCATATGAAGGGCGACCTGGCGAACACCTCGACCGGTACGGTGTACTCCGGGGGCGCGTTCACCGGGCGCATCGAGACCACCTACACCGTCACCGTCAGCGCCGCCGGTGACGTCGGCACCGCCCGATTCGACTGGCTCAATAACGGCGGCGTTGGGAGCAATACCTCCACCGTGCGCGACGAGTTCAACACAATCGCGTATACGAATGACGACGGTAGCGTGAACTGGGCGGGCGACTGGATCGAAAACGATCCCCAGGGCGGCGGCGCGTCCGTTGGCAACGCGCAGGTCGTCGTTGCCGAACTGCGCTTGGATCAACAGGGATTTGCCGGGAGTCAGGTAAGCGCCGCGCGCGAGGCGGATCTCTCCGGTGGGGTGACGGACGCGACCTTCCGTTTCGACTTCCGCACCGATTCGGGCGTGGATTCCACGGACGCTATCGCCATCGAGGTCTCGAACGACGGCGGCGGTAACTACACGGTGCTCGAGACGATCACCGGCATTAGTGGCGCCAGCTCGGGTGCGCGCAGCTACGACATCCTTGCCTGGGCGTCGGTCAACACTCGAATCCGCTTTCGCATCACCAATTCCTACCACCAGAACAATGAATTCTTCTACGCCGACAACGTGCAGATCGAATACGCGATTCCGGTCGTCGGCGACGGCTCAAACATAATCACCGACACCGATGTGCCCCTCGCAGACGGACTGACGGTGTCGTTTGTCGACGGGACCGCGTCGCCGTCTTTCGTCCTTGGAGATTCCTGGACGCTTTACGCGCGTGCCGACCTG
>JBFGKR010000116.1:0-6242 GCA_041576575.1 Arenicellales bacterium
CCCTGGTGCTCTCTACGGAAACCGGATACGTGCGCGATTATTCCCGCACCCCCTACGAGGGGTATGCGCGCAGCCCGCAGGTGTGGTTCCCGGTAGCGAACAGCAACCCGAAATATCACCCGAAGGAGATGGTGCTGGGCGTGCGTATCAATGGTAAGACGAAGGTATACCCCTTCGTGGAGTTGTCAAAAGGCCCGCCGTCCCTGGTTGACCATTTCGCCGGAAACACCCTTAAGATCGAATTCGATCCCCGCAGTCGAAGCGGCAGGGCGGTGAATCTGCTAGGCGAAGAAATTCCCACCACCATCGCCTTCTGGTTCGCCTGGGTCGCCTTCTATCCCGATTCGGAGATCTACGAGGGGCCTGTCAGGCAACCTTGACTATCGCGACCCACTACGCGTTTATCTTCGCCACTCCTCATCCCGATAATGCGGATCCGTCCAGCACGCAGGCAGCTTTTCGCCGGAAAGAAAAACCAGATCATTTTTTGGAAAATTTTCAGCATCCTGGGCCTCCTCGCCGTAATGGTATCTGCCAAGAACTTCAGCGTGGGTTGGATTAAACAGATCGGTAAGGTCCAAGATCTCCACAAGATGGCCACTGCTTTTTTGTTTCAAGAACATTTCCACTACCTCTTTTCTAGTTGGAGCGCTCGCCGCTACGGGCAATCCCCGGGGCTGGGATAGAGCAAAATTCCCGCCAACCGTCTCCATGCACAGTACGGATCTTAATACTCGCACTAATTGACGCAATCGTACGCGTCCGCCGTTTCCTCTATCGCCGTTTGTGTTTCCATTGTACAGATAGAGACACCCGCTATCCGCCATAGCAGGAGAGTGATCAGCCGACAAGGCGGCGGGCCGCCGTCGAAGAGCGCCTTGCCAATGTGTCGTCCAAAAGCGCGGGCGACGATCGCGTCGAGGTTTGTCTGGAGCCCTTGGTCGAGCGTGCCCCACGGTGTCACCGCCGCATACGCGGACACAAGAATTGCTTCCGGAGGGCGAGATGACGCGTCACCAGTCGTTTTGGTATCGGCCAGTTGAAGCGCTTTTGGTGCGAAGCAATTCAGCCGGGTACTTGCTTATCTCTAGTTCGGGCGCGGTCTCGAGCGTCCAGAATCGAACCCCGGGTTAATCCCGGCTGCGGCTGACAAGACGATGGTTGGATTGTTTGCAGACCCGATCTCGTGCCACTAGGCGTCCCACGCCTCCGCCATCGTTTGCAGTCTGCGACCGCAACGCGCCGACCCGGTGACACGCGGCCGTATTGCACGTCGGCGGTTACCTTGGGCGTGAACCCTGGTATTCTCTAGCCCCGATTCCTCCATCGAGTCCAGCCGTGATTGATTTGACCCGTATTCAGCCCGAGCTGTTCGTTGGTAACTGCCCTCGCACGGCGGTGGATGTCGACCGTCTCAGATCGGGACCCGGCATCACCGCGATATTGAACCTGCAGACCGACACTGACATCGTAGATCAGGGCGTCGACTGGGAGGTCCTTCTTGAACGATATCTCTCCTGCGACCTGGTTGTCGTCCGTTGGCCTATCGAGGATTTCAATCCGACTGATCTGCGTCATCAACTGAGTGGCGCGGTGCGACAATTGGACACTCTGATCACGGCGGGTCATCGCGTGTACGTGCATTGCACTGCCGGTATCGGTCGTGCTCCGGCGGTAGCCATCGCCTACTTGAGTTGGGTGGGCGGTTGGGAGTTGGAAGACGCGCATAGTTACGTCGTAGAACGACGCGTGTGTGCACCCTACATCGAAGCCATCCGAAAAGCGAGTTCGGATCAAGATCAGTCGACCGAGAACAAGATTTCATGACCGCCGACAAGATCGGCAACTCGGCGCCACCGGTGATACGAGCCGTCGGTCTCGTAAAGAAATTCGGGGAAGCGGAGGTTGTTCGGGACGTGACCTTTACGGTCTTCTCCGGACAGTGCGTCGGCTTACTCGGCCCAAACGGCGCCGGCAAGACAACCACGATACGCATGATCCTGGGCCAATCTCCACCGACCTCGGGAGAGCTTAAGGTCTTCGGTCGCGCGGTTTCCGAACACGCGAGCTGGGTACGCGGCCAAACCGGCGTCGTTCCTCAGCATGACGACCTCGACCCGGACTTTACTTTGACGGAGAACTTGCGCGTCTACGCGAGCTACTTCGGGCTGGATCCGATCACGACCGAGGCGCGGATTCAGGAGTTGCTCGACTTCGTCAATCTCGGGGAGCGCGCCCGTTCCCGGGTCGACCAACTGTCCGGCGGCATGATGCGCCGCCTGACCATCGCCCGAGCGCTCATCAACGATCCCCGCCTGGTTGTTCTAGATGAACCGACCACCGGGCTGGATCCTCAGGCGCGTCACATGATATGGGCTCGGCTGCGGGACCTCAAAGGCTCCGGGAAGACTTTGTTATTGACCACTCACTACATGGAAGAGGCGGAACGACTTTGCGACGATCTGCTCATCATCGACCGCGGTGTGATAATCGCCCAGGGGTCACCGCGCGAGTTGATAGACGAATACGTGGAACCGGAGGTCGTCGAATTGCGCAACGTCGACGCCTCGATACAGCGAGAACTCGGCGACAGCATCGACTGCCGCACGGAGGTCGTGGGCGATACGCTGTATTGTTACACCCCGGACTCCAGGCCCTTGACCCGACGGTTGCAAGATATACCGGGCCTCAGCTTTCTCCACCGCCCCGCCAATCTGGAAGACGTATTCTTGAACATCACCGGCCGCGATCTCAGAGAATGACCAGGGATCTGCACATACCGCGCATACGATCACGCGCGTTCATCGTCTGGCGCCGAAATGTGCTCGTATGGCAAAAACTCATTGCCCCTAGTCTTTTGATCAATTTCGGCGAACCGCTTCTCTATCTACTCGGCCTGGGATACGGGCTGGGCATGTTTATCGGCCAGATGTCGGGCCTTCCGTATCTCACCTTCCTTGCCTCCGGTATCGTCGCGTCGTCGGCCATGAACACGGCCAGTTTCGAGGGCATGTATTCGGTTTACACTCGCATGGTGCCGCAACGCACCTATGCATCCATGCTCGCGACGCCCCTGGACGTGGACGACATCATCGCCGGAGAAATGTTGTGGTGCGCGACGAAAAGCACCATCAGCGCCACTGCAATCCTTGCCGTCGCTTCGTTACTGGGCGCGGTGTTGAGTTGGGCGGCGGTGCTGGTCGTCCCGATCGCGTTTGTGATTGGGTTGTGTTTTGCCGGCCCCGCCATAGTCATGAGTGCTTTCTCCAGGAGCTACGATTTCTTCAATTACTATTTCACCTTGGTGATCACGCCTATGTTCATACTGTGCGGCGTGTTTTACCCCACAGAGACCCTGCCGGACGCGCTACAGACGTTCGTGCAGGCCTTGCCTTTGACGCACGCCGTTGCATTGGTGCGACCGCTGGTGGCGGACCAGGCGCCGCTGCACGTAGGTTGGCATCTCGCGGTATTGTTGCTCTATGCAGCGGTAAGCTACTACCTGGCCGTCGTTCTGGTGCGCCGTCGATTGGTTCTATGAGGTGGAAGCGCTTTAATAGTTGGACTACCCGTATGACGACACCGAGAAACGGACCATACGGCGCGATATCGGGCAGCATCGACCGAATTGAAATCAGACTCTATACTACGGTTTTTCTTCGAACGCACTGGATTCTGATTATTCGTTCATGCATATGCCTCCGCTGACGGACGGCCGCATTCTCAACCGATACAAGCGGTTCCTGGCGGACGTAGAGCTTGAAGACGGGCGACGAATCACGGCACATTGCCCCAACACCGGCTCCATGGCGACGTGTTGGGAGCGCGGCGCCCGGGTGCAGGTGAGCCACAGCGACAACCCAAGACGCAAGCTTGCGTGGACCCTGGAGCGCATAGACATGGGCCACGGCTGGATTGGCGTACACACCGGACGCGTCAACGGCGTCATCGCCGAGGCCATCGCTTGCGGGAAGATCCGTTCGTTATCCGGTTACAGGGACGTCAAGACCGAGCCATCTTTTCACGTCGAAGGATTTCCCCGGTCACGCTTCGATCTCAAACTGTCGCGGGGTCCGGAGCGCGACGCCTTCGTCGAGATCAAGAACACCACGCTGTTGAGCGGTGACCACGTGCGATTCCCGGACGCGGTGACCAAACGTGGACGAAAACACCTGCGCCTCCTGCTGGAGGCGGCAAGGCAAGGCTGGCGCGCGGCAATCGTATTTGCCATCAATCGTCCCGAAGGTCGCGCCTTCGAACCCGCCTGGGACATTGATCCGGA
Organism: Arenicellales bacterium; assembly: GCA_041576575.1. Taxonomy (GTDB): domain Bacteria; phylum Pseudomonadota; class Gammaproteobacteria; order Arenicellales; family JAANXG01; genus CALZGZ01. The sequence goes on from JBFGKR010000116.1 coordinate 4,283, forward strand.
ATACAGTGCGACCTTGGAACGGGTGGCGCTTCTAGGCGTGGAGGTGCTGGCCGTTCGTTTGCGGCACACCGACACCGCCATCGAGGTCGCGGGCTCGAGCCGCAGCGAAGCCTCGCTCGCGTAGAATCCTTTGCGCGACGATTGACGAGCGGGCGCCGGCACGGCTGTCGGGAATTCGCGAATCAGCGTCAGTGACTTGGGAGCTCATCGTCGTAGACTCCACATCGGGCGATGCTTGACGACGATGCTTTGGCGTATATTATCGGCAATCACTCCGCTCAGGCCACGAGTATGAACACTTATACAAAAATCGTGTCGGCGCTTGAGATTAGCGTCACAACCTTCGTTGAATCCATCGCGGCGTATCTTCCTCAGGCCATCGGGGCAATCGTCCTGCTTATCGTCGGTTGGCTGATTGCCAGACTGATCCGTTCCCTGATCAAGAAGATCGGAGAAACACTCGATAAAACATACAATGCGCTTCAAGAGCGCGCCGGGGTCAGGGAGATAGGGGCCAAATTGTCCATTTCTACGATCGTCGGCCGCATCGCCTTCTGGCTCGTCATGCTGATCTTTATATCGGCAGCGGCCACGGCCCTGGGACTACCCGGTCTGAACGCGCTGCTCCGTGGCTTCATCGTCTATCTTCCAAACTTAATCGCCGCCGCCGCAATCGTATTCGTCGGCTACTTGTTGAGTGGTTTTGTAAAGGACCTCGTTTCCGCACAGGCATCCGTACTAGGCGCCAAGCACGCCGCTTCCATAGCGGTGCTGGTTCAGTCCATCATCATCATGCTGGCCGCGCTTTTAGCCTTGCGACAGATGGGGGTCGACGTTCATCTAATCATCTACCTCATTGTCGCGGCCGCGGCGGGTTTATTTGGCGGAATAGGTTTGGCGTTTGGTTTGGGCGCAGCGGCGACGTTTCGAAACATGATTGCGGCCCAACAGGTAATACGGAATTACGAAATCGGACACAAGATCAAGATTGGCGACGTGGAGGGAGAGATCGTAGAAATTACGCGGACGGCCGTGGTTCTCGACACATCGGGCGGAAGGGCGCTGATACCCGCGAATACTTTCAACGAGAGCGTTTCCACGCTCGTGCAGAAAGAAAGCAGCTGATCCGTGCCGACTTCTCTAACCTTGGAGTTCATACAGGCGCACCCCAAGGAAGCCGCGCGCCTCGTCAGCCAGATGCCGATCAGGCAGGTGGTCGAGTTCGTGCGTGAGGTGCCTCCTGACGCGATCTCAGTTTTGATCACGCACATGCCGGCGAATGCCGGCGCATTCTGTCTGCAGTCGTTGGACCGAACCGTCGCTGCAAGCGTGATCGAGGACTTGGATATCACGACGGCAGCGCTACTATTGCGCAGGAGTGAACCGAAGCGGCGCAGAGCCATTCTATCGGTCCTGCAGACTGTAAAGGCCACGCCCTTGCAGTTAGTGCTCGACTACGCTCCGGACACAGTCGGTGCATTGATGGATCCCCGCGCGATGACGCTACAACCGGACCTATCTGTAGAAGAGGCGCTGCGCCAGGTGCGAATGAGCAAGCATAAGAGCCAACATTATTTCTTCGTTTTGGGTGATGAGCACAACGTGCTCGGTTATGTTAGCCTGCACGATCTGCTTTTCGCCTCAAAGCAGAATTACGTAGGCTCGCTGATGCATTCTGAAATCGAACCCGTGTCCGCCAGAAGCAGACTCGAACCGATCAGAAACCATGCTCAATGGCGGCATCTGGACATGTTGCCGGTCGTGAACCAACGCCAAGCGTATCTCGGCGTGATACGGTTCGGGGCAATCCACGCCGACGACGAGAACCACGAACCGCGGGGCGCAGCGGGTTTCGAATTATTGTGGGATCTGGTCGAGGCCTTTTGGTCGTTTGTCGGGCAACTTCTCGCCACGCCCGACAAAGCCAAGGATGCAAAGCACGGGAAAGATGGCTAAGACC
>JBFGKR010000117.1:0-6236 GCA_041576575.1 Arenicellales bacterium
GGCGCCGGCGCCGGGGCCCTGTTCCGGCGTCTACGTCCAAGGAGTTGATACCACCGCCTATGCGGCTCGCGCGTTGCCCCAAGACAGTGTCGACCGGCGCCAACAACTTGTGATTTACGTTGGGCGCCAGCGACGTCGGGTGCGGCAGTTCGTGCCGGCATACGACACGAGCCAGGGCCCGCACCGAACTTTTCAGCGTTTAGCCGGCCCCTCGCTTCGCCATCATAGGGGTACCTTGGTGTAATATGCGGACTGGCGCGTCGCAGGGTGGGGAAAGCATGAAAAAAACCAAAGGGCACGATATGCGCAAACTCGACGACACAACGACGCCACACCGGGTGGCCGTACGCGGTGCACTGCCGCGGCGAGGAGGTTTTGAACCGCTGGACTGGAGCCTCTAATCGGCGCGCTCCATGTACTCCCCGGTCTCCGTATTGATCTTCACTTTGTCGCCGACATTGACAAAGGCCGGCACAGTTACGCGAAGCCCGGTTTCCAGCTCCGCGGGTTTGCCGGAACTCGCGGCGGTCTGTCCCTTGACGACGCCTTCGGTCTCGACCACTTCCAGGACCACCGTCGCCGGCAATTCGACGCCGATGGGCGCGCCGTTGTGAAAATTTATCTGTACCTCTGTGTTGGGGAGCAGATATTGCGCTATATCCGCAAGGTCGTCGGCGGGGAGCTGCATTTGCTCATAGGTTTCGTTGTCCATGAATACGTAGCTGTCGCCGTCCGCGTACAGGAATTGCATCGCCCGGGCTTCCACGTGGGCCTTTTCCAGCGTATCCACAGAGCGGAATCTTTCGTTCAGTTTAGTGCCTTCCGTGACCTCCTTCATTTCCAATTGCACGAATGCCCCTCCCTTGCCCGGCTTCACGTGATTTTTCTTCAACACACGCCACAGTTTGTTTTGGTGCTCTATGAGGTTGCCAACTCGGACGTCGAACGCGGATATTTTCACCGTCGAATGCTGTCTGCTAATTTAACGAGGGACCGAATTCTAGAGATATCTATGCAACGCGGCAACCGGGGAAACGTGACCGAATTGGACGATCTTCCCCGACCTACGACCGCTTCCAAGATGCGTTGATGCTTTTGTGCGATGAATAAACTTTGGTTTGACGCGGGATGCACCCGTTGCGCTCGACTCACCCGTTATTTACAGCAGGTCCGGAGCGAGCACATCGACTATTACTGCCGGCCGGTTCCTCCTTTCGGGGATCGGGAGGCGCGCGTGCTCGTTGTCGGTTTGGCGCCGGGCAAGCACGGTGCCAACGCCTCGGGACGCCCTTTCACCGGAGATTTTGCCGGAATTCTTCTTTACGAAACCTTGTACCGACACGGATTTGCGACGCGGCCGCAGTCGCGGCACCGCCGGGATGGACTCGAATTGAACTTGTGTCGGATAACGAATGCCGTTAAGTGTCTTCCACCGGAAAATCGTCCTCTGCTGAATGAAATCGTGAACTGCAACGCTTATTTGTCGGCGGAGCTGAATGGGATGGCGTCGGGAGGCGTGGTCGTGGGATTGGGCGTCATCGCACATAATGCGGTGCTGCGGGCGCTCGAGCTGCGGCAGTCGCGCTATCCGTTTGAACACGGCCGCGTGCACATGCTTCCGTCGGGGTTGCACTTGATCGACAGCTATCATTGCAGCCGTTACAACACGCAGACGCGGCGATTGACACCGGAAATGTTCGATCAGGTATTTCAAAAGGTGAATGCAGTATTAGGCAGAGTTTGAGCGATGGACACCGATGAGTTGAAGTCGTTCATCGAGACACTCAGCCAGGCGCCTGGCGTGTACAAGATGTATGACCGCGGCGGGAACATGTTGTACGTGGGCAAGGCTGGAAATCTAAAAAAGCGGGTGGCGAGCTATTTTCGAAGTTCAGGCCTGCCGCCGAAAACCCAGACCTTGATGCGTCATGTCCACCGCATTGAGATCACTGTGACCCGTACGGAAAACGAGGCCTTGTTGCTGGAAAGCAATTTGATAAAAAAAACAAAGCCCCGTTACAACGTTGTCTGGCGAGACGATAAAAGCTATCCATTCATACACCTGGACGACACCCACGAGTTTCCGAAATTGTCTTTTTACCGCGGCAATCGCGCTGAGCCGGGAAAGTTTTTTGGTCCCTACGCCAACGCCGGCGCGGTGCGCGAGACCTTGTCTCAGTTACAGAAAGTTTTTCCCGTGCGACAATGCGAGGACACGTTTTTTCGCACGCGATCGAGGCCGTGTTTGCAGTATCAGATCCAGCGCTGTACAGCACCCTGTGTCGGTTCGATATCTGCGGACGACTATAACGAGGATGTTCAACAGGCGCTTTTGTTTCTGGAAGGGAAGAACAAGAAGCTGAATAAGTTCCTGGAACACAAAATGGAAGCAGCGTCAAAGCGGCTCGATTATGAGCAAGCGGCCAGATACCGCGACCGTATCGCCGCATTGCGCCGCATTCAAGAACACCAATATGTAGCCGGAGCGCGCGGTAACGTCGACATCGTAGCGATGTATTCCGAGCATTCCGTGATCGGCGTGGAAGTCGTGTTCGTACGGGGGGGACGGCATAGCGGAAACAAGTCTTTCGTGGAAGCGGCGAACGTCGAGATAACCCTCCCGGAGATCATGACGTCGTTTCTTGCGCAGTTTTATCTGGACAAGCCCCCCCCCGGGGAGATGCTGGTTTCGCCGAAACCTTCGGAACATGCAGTCCTTGAGTACGAGTTTGCCAAGGCCGCGGGCAGGAAAGTGCGCATTGTGAGCAAACCTCGGGGCGATCGCTCGAAGTGGCTGGAAATGGCGTTCGTAAACGCGCGCGATAAAGTTCGCCGTTATCTGATGGGTCGACAAGGCGTGCTGCGACAGATGGAGTCGTTGCAGCAACTGCTGGATTTGAGTCAAACACCGTCACGTATTGAATGTTTCGATGTCAGCCATACCGGCGGCGAGGCAACAACGGCTTCGTGCGTCGTGTTCAACCCCGAAGGAGCGGTGAAATCTGAGTATCGCCGCTTCAACATCAAGGGGATCACGCCGGGAGACGACTACGCGGCATTGGCACAGGTACTCGAACGGCGCTATCGACACTTGAAAGACGGCGAAGCCCGCGTGCCGGACGTCGTAATGGTCGACGGAGGCAAAGGGCAGTTAGGGGTGGCCAAGGCGGTTCTTGAAGAATTGCAGATCGCCGGAATAACGCTCGTAGGCGTCGCCAAAGGCCCTCACCGAAAACCCGGGATGGAAAAGTTGTTTTTGTTACATAGGCAACGCCCCGTCGTGCTTCCGGCGCAGTCTCCTGCGCTGCATCTGGTTCAGAAGATCCGCGACGAAGCTCACAGATTTGCGATTGCGGGGCATCGGCGACAGCGTCAGCGGGTGAGAGGACGGTCGATGCTTCAGCAGATACCGGGTGTGGGGGACAAACGCCGCCGCGCGTTGTTGAAACATCTTGGTGGATTGCAAGAAGTGTCCAAAGCCGGCGTCGAAGATCTTGCAGGAATTCCCGGTATCAGCCCCGATCTGGCAAAACGTATCTATACTTTTTTCCATCATAGCGAATAGTTGCGCGTCACCATGGCCATCACTACGCCGACTCTGCTGACTCTGATTCGCATCGGCCTGACACCGATCTTCGTCGTCGTCTACTATCTCCCGTTTTCTTGGGCAAGCGCCGCGGCCACGGTATTTTTTGTTTTGGCAGGAGTCACGGATTGGCTGGACGGTTACTTGGCGAGGCGACTGAATCAGCAATCGCGTTTCGGCGCCTTCCTCGATCCGGTTGCCGACAAGTTGATGGTAGCGACGGCGTTGGTGCTGCTGGTCAGTGACGACGCAATCCGCGCATCGGTGATGAATCAAATCGTATTCACCGTCGTGGTCGCAATCATAATCGGACGGGAGATCGTGATATCGGCCTTGCGCGAGTGGATGGCGGAGCTTGGAAAGCGGGCGAGCGTCGCGGTTTCGGTGGTGGGCAAATTCAAAACTACGGCGCAGATCGTGGCTATTTCCATGCTCATATACCGAGCCCCGGTGGGGGGGATTTCCATGGCGGTATTGGGAGAGATACTGTTGTACGTCGCCGCCGGCCTCACGATTTGGTCCATGTTTGTGTATCTACGCGCTGCCTGGGAAAGCCTTGGAGACGGAATCGGCCGACGCGAGAAAAGACCCACGCAGGTCCGGGACGACTTGACAGGTTGAGATCGGCGCATAAAATCTCAAATTCCCGCGGGAATAGCTCAGTTGGTAGAGCACAACCTTGCCAAGGTTGGGGTCGCGAGTTCGAGTCTCGTTTCCCGCTCCAGCTTCTCAATGGGTTGCGTGTCAGTAGATAAGTCAACTAACACGCCAATCTCTGGCGTCGCCAGGCAAACGGTGCTCCACGAATGGTGGCGGCCTTGCGGACCTCGGTTTGCCGGAAGGTGTCCTTTATTTCGCATCTAATTTGTCTTCTCAGACGAAACCTACGTCGTTTTCTCTCAGCTCGCGCTTCCATCGAAGCGCGACGCGCAAGCCGCCCCGTCGCCGTAGCGTTGCGCGCGATCTAATCGAACTTCTCGACATCCTCTCCGTACCGGTTGCCCTCGTCCCGGCATCCCACTTCGATCTTTGCCCCGCATGAACTAAAGCGCGCCTCGTCGCGTGGCTCAACGTATCGAAATCGAGAGCAATCTGCGCGATTGGACATCGCAGGACAAGGATCGTGAAATTTGGAACAACTGCCTGGCCTGCAACGAGCGCCCGCGGCGCGTAAGACCCGTTTGTAATTCGTCCAGCTACCATTCGTCCGCGATAATTGCAACCGCGGGGCGTTTGCGAATAAGTTGCTTGACGGAGCGCGGAGGAGGATCGGGTAATGGAAGTTCGAGCGACGCAACGGGAGCTTGGATACAGAAGGAATTGCCGTCTTGTTCCGAGCGAGCCGCCGTACGCCTTGGAGCGGCCGGACTGCGCGACACCTGCTATTTCCTTTTTCTCGCGTGCTCTGCTGAAAAGCAAACCCACTCCGATGGCGAGTAGCGCGCTGCCTTGGGCCGCGATCGGCGCTCTCACGCTGTCTCCGGTAACGTCCGTAACGACGACCCCATCATTCGTTGCTACCGCTATTTCACCGGGACCCCCACAGACCTGTTCACCAGCCACTATTCGGAGGATCTCATGCGTCTGAATACAACCACACTCGTGATCGCCGCCGTTATTGCAACTGCGTCCCTATACGCGACCGTCGCGCCCGCCGATCGACCCAGTGATAGATCTGAACACAAGGGCAAAAAGGGCCACAAAGGCCCGAACGTGCAGCTCGGGCCGCGTCCCTTCTACCTCGTCGACAAGATGAGCGACGGAGACCTCAAGGAGCGGCTTCGGAGCTGCGCGGCCAAAATCAAGACCTACAAACATCGTGATTTCTCGATCGGTCACCGAGGCGCCGCCCTGCAATTTCCCGAGCACACGAAGGAGTCCTACGAGGCAGCCGCGCGCATGGGCGCCGGCATTCTCGAGTGCGACGTGACGTTCACCAGCGACGCCGAGCTCGTCTGCCGTCACGCACAATGCGATTTGCACACCACGACCAACATCCTGGCGACGCCGCTGGCCGCGAAGTGTGCCACACCTTTTACACCCGCCGTATTCGATGCAAGCGGCAATCTGGTAACGCGGGCAACCGCGCGGTGCTGCGCGAGCGACCTCACGCTGGCGGAATTCAAGTCCCTGAAAGGAAAAATGGACGCCAGCGACCCGCGTGCGACCACGGTCGAGGAGTTCCTGGGAGGTACGGCGGATTTTCGCACCGATCTCTATGCCACCGGAGCCACCTTGCTCAGCCACGCCGAGAGCATAGAGCTCTTTGACGGTTTGGGCGCAAAATTCACACCTGAGCTCAAAGGGGTCACAGACGGATTCGGCGCCTCGGGTCTCACGCAACAGACCTATGCCAGGAAGATGATTCAGGAATATATCGATGCCGATATCAGGCCGCGCCGCGTTTTTGCCCAATCCTTCGACCTCAACGACGTGCTGCTCTGGATCGACGAGTTTCCCGAGTTCGGGGAACAGGCCGTGTTCCTCGACGATCGCAACCCTTCCGATCTCAGCGCGAACCCGCCTCCGGTTTCAGAATTTCAGGATCTCAAGAGCGCGGGAGTAAACATCGTCGCACCCCCCATGCCGGCGCTGCTCATGACGGATGCGAGCAATGACATCGTGCCGTCCGGTTATGCCGTGAACGCCA
>JBFGKR010000118.1:0-6227 GCA_041576575.1 Arenicellales bacterium
CCTCGAGGACTATGCCGACGATCAGCATAAAAACATCGATCCCTGGTTCGTAGAGCTCGCCGAGCGGATGACCGAGGCCCTCAGCCGAGTGGGTTTCGAATACTGCTCCGGCCATGTAATGGCAACCAATCCACTGTGGCGGAAGAGCGCCACGCAGTGGCGCAAGCAGATCCGACGCTGGGTCGGGAAAGGGGCCGGCATCGCGTTGCGCCTGGCTGATATCTTTTTTGACTTCGTGCCGGTGTATGGGGAAGGCCGCTTGACCGCGGAGCTGCGCGACTTTGTGACTGACACCGCACGCCGGCCTTTCTTTTTACGTGAAATGTACAAATTCGACGAAGAGCACGAAGTCGCACTGGGTCCTTTTAATCGCCTGTTGCTTGATAAGCTGGATGGGCCCAACAAGGGAAAGCTGAATCTCAAACTTACTGCAACATTACCTTTGGTCGGGGCCGTACGCATCGCGGCTCTGGCTCACGGCATTGATAAGACCTCGACGTTGGCTCGCATCAACAAGTTGTACACCCTCGGAGAATTGTCTGCAGACGAGCAGGATTATCTTTCCGGTGCCTTTCGGCACATCACCAACTTGTTGTTTCGGCAGCAGTTGCGCGACTACGAAGCCGGAGCAAGGGTGGGCAACCACGTAGCGGTGGATGCGTTATCCAAGCGCGAACGGGACATGTTGGTGGACGGATTGCGGGCTATCAAGAAATATCGACACCGCTTGCGTACAAAACTTACGGGCGATCTATTTTAAGTCAAAGGCAAAGCGTCACGTGATCGCAGCCGCGGCGCGGCGACGCAGTCGGATCTTTGTGCGATGGACTCTGTCCGGGCGGTGTACGTTTCGGGGCGTGACTGACGGTCCACCGCCAAGCGCGCAACAGGCTAAGGGGGCATCTTGAAACAGGCTGTTTTGCACGAGACCTTGGAGACGTATACTAGGACCTCGGCATTTTCTTAGCCGATTACACCGGCGCCAGTCGGAACCAGCAACTGTGGATGCTATGAGGAGAACGGCGATGTCTGAAAACTTCAGAGATTACCTTATCGCGTTGGCCGACGATCCTGCCTTACTTGCCCGATACAAAGCAGACCCAAAGGACACCTTACGGGACGCCGCGATCAGCAACGAGGAACGGCAGGCTTTGTTGAGTGGCGACGCAGCAAAGATCAACGCTTTTCTGGCCGGGCAAGACGTGCCCGACAGAGTCAAAGATCTAATTGCCAAGTTGTAGAACGCCAAATTCGAATTTCGTCCCCCCCAGGGGTGAAGCCGAAGTTCAGCCGGAGCCCATTGTGGGCTCCGTGTGGGGCGGGGTAAGGGAGGCGCGCGTCCGATGATCCGGGAGCAAGGAAAGGCGGGGCATCACCGTGTATAGGCGACGAGCGGCTACGCTTGCGCGTAGAGCCGGTCCCTGGCTATGACTGAAACCGCGGCAAGAAAAGTACTCATCGTAGACGACGAGCCCAACATTGTTTGGTCGCTGGAATTCCTCATGAAAAAGGAGGGATACACCGTCGCGACAGCGGCCGATGGCGAAGACGCCCTGGCGCAGATGCGGCGGGAGACTCCCGACTTGGTGCTGCTCGACATCAATATTCCAAAAGGCAACGGTTACGAAATCTGCCAGAGTATACGCGCCAATCCTGCCTGGAGCGGTGTTCGAGTGGTGATGCTGACTGCGAAGGGCCGTGACGTGGACCGCGAGAAGGGGCTCGCAGTGGGCGCCGACGATTATGTAACCAAACCATTCTCTACCCACGAGGTGGTCGAGTTGATTCACCGCTTGCTCGGGTCCGACGGCTGAGGTTCAATGGCGGCACGCAGCAAGTTCTGGCTGCTGCTGGTCGTAGTCCTCGGAGTGCAGTTGGCGGCGTTATCGCTGGGGGCCTGGTGGCTGAGCGAGCTCGGACAAAAGCCAATGGCGCCGGAAGTCCTGATTGTGGTCGGCGGTCTGGGCGTCGTGCTGGCGACCTCGCTGGTGTTGACGTGGGCCTGGCTGGACCGTTCCTTGCTTCAGGCATTGAGGACACTAAGACGAGGCGTCGACATCATCGCCCAAACCAATCCGCAGCACGAGCTGGAAATTCGTGCGCCGCATTTACTCGAAGACCTCCCAGAAGCTGTTCATAAAATGGGCCTGGAGCTCGACCAGGTCAAGAACGAAGTTGCCCAAGCCCTAATAAGCGGGGCAAAGAAAGCGGAGGAAGAAAAAGACCGGCTGGAAGCCGTGCTGTGCGAACTCGATGAGGGCGTCTTTGTGTGCGACGCGCAATCACGCATCTTGCTCTACAACCCATCGTCTCAAAGAATCCTGTCCAACGATACGACCATCGGACTCGGTCGGTCCCTCCACAATATCATGGCCAGGGAGCCGGTCGAACATAGCCTGGAAATTTTACGCCGCGCGGCGAAAGAACACCGTGAGACGGCGGAGCCGGAAACCGATTTCGTGTGCGCGACCATCGACCAAAAGTTATTGTTGCGGTGCCGGCTAAGGCTGTTGTCCCCGGGCCTGGGGATCGACTCGGGTTTCGTCCTCGCGTTTGATGACGTTACCCGTCAAGTCCAGGCGCTGGGGCAGCGCGACGACCTGCTTCGCAAAGTACTGGACGACAGTCGAGGTCCAGTGGCGAACATCCGTGCCGCTGCGGAAAATTTGGTTGCACATCCGGACATGGGAAAGGCGACGCGCGCCCGATTCGAATCGATTATCGCCCAAGAAAGCGCAAGACTCAGCGACCAATTGAACCAGTTGGGAGAACGTGCGCGCGCACTGGTCGGCAGAGAGTGGCTGATGGCGGATTTGTACTCGGCCGATCTGCTCGGCACCGTTGTGAGCAAGTTCAATAAAAGCAACGACCCAAAGGTGGTCATGACCGGAACCCCGCTGTGGCTTTATGGCGACAGTCACGCCCTCATGCTCCTGCTTGAACAAATGATCCGACGCCTACACGCGTTCACGGGCACGCGTGAGTTCGACCTCGATGTGTTGATTGGCGATCGCCGTATATACCTAGATATCGTTTGGAAGGGCGATCCTATCGGCGAATCGGTGCTCGCCAGCTGGTTGTCTGAACCGCTCGTTCATGCAGTGGGAGCACTCACCGTGCACGACGCCATCGACATTCACAGTGGTCAAGTATGGAGCCAGAAGCACCGTCGCCCGGGTTATGCAGTTTTGCGAATACCGGTGCCGGTCTCCAGCAAACAATGGGAGCTTCCGCGAGACAAACTGCCGCCTCGACCCGAGTTTTACGATTTCGATCTTGCGTCGCAGCCCTCGGATTTGGGAGAGCTTGCCGACCAGCCCCTCGATCGTCTCACATACGTGGTATTCGATACAGAAACCACGGGCCTGAAACCTTCCGCCGGCGACGAAATCGTTTCGATCGCCGGAGTTCGTATCGTCAAAGGCCGAATCCTGACGTCCGAGACGTTTGAGAGGCTCGTGAACCCAAAGCGACCGATTCCCAAGCGCTCCGTCCGGTTTCACGGCATTACCGACGACCAGGTCCAGGACAAGCCGCCCATAACGGTCGTCCTGCCTCAATTCAAGAAATTCGTTGGCGATGCCGTATTAGTGGCGCACAACGGCGCTTTTGACATGAAATTCATCCAGCTCAAAGAAGCCGAGACCGGCTGCCGCTTTGATAACCCCATGCTCGACACGCTTTTATTGTCGGTGTTTCTGCACGACCACTTGGACGATCATACTTTGGACGGTATCGCCAATCGGCTCGGTGTTGAGGTATCCGGTCGTCATACCGCGCTGGGGGACTCCCTGGTGACTGCTGAAATCTTTCTTCGCCTCCTCGAGCTTTTAACCGAGCGCGGAGTGACCCGATTGCAGGACGCCTTGGCGGCCTCTGACCGTGTGGTGACCGTGCGCACCGAGCAAGCCAGCTTTTAACCTATGCACAACGGATCAAGACAGAACGAGCGCTTGGTCGCACTAGTGCTGGTCGCGGCGCTCGTGTTCAACGCCCCCGTGTTGAGCCTGTTCGACTCCCCGGCCCCGGTCTTGGGCATCCCGATGTTGTACTTCTACCTGTTCGTCGCGTGGGGTGTGCTCATAGCTTTGATAGGCAGTGTAATGGCGCGGCCGCGGCAAAATGAGCGCGAACGTGGCACGTCCCGGCAGAAGCAGTAGACCATGCTCCAAGAGTGGGTAGTCCTCACCGTGTCCCTGAGTTACCTCGCCCTTCTCTTCGGGGTAGCGTATTACGGCGACAAGCGCGCCGATATAGGGCGGTCAATAATTAGCAACCCCTATATCTACACCCTGTCGATCGCAGTCTATTGTACAGCCTGGACTTTCTACGGAAGCGTCGGGCGCGCCGCGAGCACCGGAGTGGGCTTCCTACCCGTTTACCTCGGGCCAACGCTCATGGTTGCAATGTGGTGGATCGTGTTGCGCAAGATTGTACGCATTACGAAGTTGCACCGCATTACCTCGATCGCGGATTTCATCGCCTCTCGCTATGGGAAGAGCGCTCTGCTCGGCGGGTTGGTGTCGATTATCGCGGTGGTGGGGATCATGCCGTACATCGCGCTGCAGCTAAAGGCGGTGTCCGCCAGTTTCAATGTAGTGAGGCGCTATCCCGAACTGACCATGCACGCGCAGTCGGGGGCGGTGCCGTTTTGGAACGACACCGCGCTGTATGTGGCTTTGATGATGGCGGCGTTCACGATCCTCTTCGGCACGCGGCACATCGACGTTTCCGAGCGTCACGAAGGCATGGTCGCCGCGATCGCTTTTGAGTCCCTGGTAAAGCTGGTGGCATTTCTATCGGTGGGAATCTTTGTCACCTTCGGGGTTTTCGGGGGCCCGGGAGAGTTGTTCGCGCGAGCCGCGGCCGACCCGGAATTGGTCCGGCTGATGACCCTGGAGGGCATTCCAGGCGGGGCCACGAGCTGGTTGTTCCTCACCGTCTTGTCGATGCTCGCGATCATGTTCTTGCCTCGCCAGTTCCAGGTCGCGGTGATCGAAAACGTCAACGAAGAACACATACGTAAAGCAGTTTGGTTGTTTCCGTTGTATCTGTTCGTGATCAACTTGTTCGTGTTACCCATAGCACTTGGTGGGTTATTGCGTTTTCCAAACGGCGACATTGATCCCGACACGTTCGTGCTCACGATTCCCATGGCGGAGCATCAGGAGGCCCTGGCGCTGTTGGTTATTCTCGGTGGACTGTCGGCGGCGACAGGCATGGTGATAGTCGCCTCCATCGCATTGTCGACCATGGTGTGCAACGACCTGGTGATGCCGGTTTTGTTGCGCATCAACCCCCTGGGCTTGACGCAAAAGAAAGACCTCGGTGGTCTGTTGCTGGGTATCCGGCGCGGCACGATTATCGTCATTCTGATGCTGGGATTTCTCTATTTTCGTCTGATTGGGGAGTCCTACGCTTTGGTCACCATCGGACTCGTATCGTTCGCGGCGGCAGCCCAATTCGCGCCGCCGATTCTTTTTGGAATCTATTGGCGGGGCGCAAGCCGCGCGGGCGCCCTCGCGGGCTTGACCGCGGGCTTCGTCGTGTGGGCGTATACGCTGATGCTACCGGCGTTTGCCAAGTCGGGCTGGCTGTCCATGCACTTCGTAGAGTACGGTATTTTCGGCCTCCAGTTTTTGAGACCGTACCAACTGTTCGGGCTGGAGGGCCTGGATACGATTTCCCACGCCGTCTTTTGGAGTCTGTTCTTCAATGTCGGTTTCCTCGCCGGCGTTTCCTTGTTTACCAGCCAGAGCCCCATAGAGCGCGTACAGGCAGTCTTTTTCGTCGACGTGTTCCAAAAGGTCATTCACGGAGGCGAGGCCCATTTCTGGCGTGGCACGGCCACCGTCTCGGAACTCTACGATCTTTGTGCCCGATTCCTTGGCGTGTCGCGCGCCACGGAAATTTTTTCCGGCTACGCGCGACAACGCGGCATCAAGCTCCAAGACGAACTTCAGGCCGAGCCACAGCTGGTGAATTTGGTGGAACGCGAGTTGGCCGGCGCGATCGGTTCCGCGTCCGCTCACGTGATGGTGTCGTCCACGGTGAAAGGCGAAGCCTTGAGCGTGGAGAACGTCATGCAGATATTGGACGAAACCTCGCAAATGGTGGAATACAGCCGCCAGTTGGAGCAGAAATCCGCGGAACTGGAGGCAGCTACCAAGGAGCTGCGCGCCGCGAACGAACGTCTGCAAGAGCTCGACCGCCTCAAGGACGAGTTC
>JBFGKR010000119.1:0-6191 GCA_041576575.1 Arenicellales bacterium
CGTACGGTCGCACGAGTCCCGGCGGATATACCTTACCATCTGCGGCGGGGGAAGTGACCGAGTGCTGCGCTCTCTGGACCGGAAAAAAACGTAAAAGTATAAGAAACAATATTTAAAAAGAGTTACTCATCGAGGTCCCGGGCTGGCCAAAACCCGAGGGCATAGCCCCGGTTGCCGGGGTAGTTACCGTAGCGACTGGCGGAATGGACGAACGACGGTCCGCCGTACCAGGAACCCCCGCGGAGCACACGACGCACTCAGTCACCCGCCACCCATGCACCGCCGTTTAACGGCTGGCCCAGATGACTGTCGTGGTAACAATCCTCTACCCATTCCCGTACGTTCCCGAACAGGTCGTACCAGCCGTAGCGGTTCGATGCATAAGTCCCCACCGGTGCGGCGTACGCGTGACCGCCCCGGCAATTGTGAACGCCGAGCGGATCGAGTTGCTCTTTCACGGTCTGCACCGCTACGTTGGCGTAGTCGAGGAACATATCCGGATCAAAGTCAGCTGTGGTAGCGGTCACCGACCCGAATTGGCTAGCGATGCATGAGAAGCAACGTTTCGTCTATGGGTACGAACTTCGACGCTGACTTGATCAGCGACGCGGCCGTGAGTGGAGCCACGCCGTATACTTCGACAAAGCACTCGAAGCGGTGGATTATTTTCCGTACCAACAAATCAAAATCACCGTCTCCAGATGCCAAGACCACCACATTCGATGCGCCGGCGTATTCCAACACATCAAGAGTAATGCCGACGTCCCAGTCACCCTTTGCAGAACGATCACTTCGCTGAATGAACGGCTTGAGTTTTACTTCGAACCCGATTCCCCTAAGTATGTTCTGGAACTGCCTTTGTTTCTCGTCCCCTCGATCGATTGCGTACGCGATCGCCCTCACGACTTTTCGATTCGACGTCGCTCGGACCCAGAACGCGTGATAGTCGAAATGGCGATTGTAAATCTGCTTCGTGGTGTAATAGATATTCTGTACATCCACGAACAAGGAGACCGTTTTCATAAAAAATAGCTTGCCTAGCCTTGTTTCAGAATCCCGATACCCCTGCTACGCGGCCGGCCCACGCCACTTTGCTGTCTCGATGACATTTCCAACGACATCCCTTCCCAAGGGGCGCTTCCGCCCCGCGGTGTACGCGGCTCGCTTTTTCGCCTTCGGCGGGCGTGCGACGCCACTCTATCGTTCGAATTATATCTCGACGGTCTTCGTGCATCTCAGCCGGCCGAGATTACTCCTCGAGATGTCCTTGTTCCGCCGCTGCGGCGATGGAAATCAGTGATCATCGGAATCCCCTATGAGGCGCTCTCTTGTGTAGTCCCCACGAGCCACAAACCCGACCAACCTAGTACGGATTTGAGAGCACTTGAGAAATGCTTCGCGCTATAAAACGTATCTCGAACGCTTGTGACATCGCGCGCTTGCGAAAACACGTGATCCAAAGTGGTGGAGGATGAGAACAGTTACGGGGATACCGGCTAACAGACTTCGCCCACCATCTCAGCGTATTCGTGAAAAACCTCAAGTCCGTGTGAGTATCAATGAGAGCGATATCCAGCCCTAGCGATACTTGGAAATTGATATAGAATTGGAACATAAATTCACCAATAGTCGCTCAGCGGGCAGAAGTCCCCAGCAGTCTTTGGAAAAGGACCCAAGACGACGGTTGTTTCCAAATAACAATTGCCAGCGAGCACGCCGACCGAGAGGGAATATTGAACCTTAGCCGAACCCGCGCCAGCGGCCTGGTTGGCGGCATCGCATTGCTGGCACTCGTGTACTTTGTGGCGGGTCGCCTGAGTCTGCTGCTGGCAATCCCGCCCGGTTACGCGACCGCGATATGGCCCGGGGCGGGTATTGCCTTGGCGGCGCTGCTCATCTACGGGCGCCGACTGTGGCCCGGCGTCGTCCTCGGCTCCTTTCTCGTCAATCTCAGCGTAGACTTCGACCTGGCGTTTTCACCGTCTGACCTGAAGTCGATATCCATCGCCCTGGCCATATCCATCGGCGCCGGCGCCCAGGCGCTGCTGGGATCGGTACTGGTACAGCGGTTCATCCGGCAAGACCCCGGGCTTCTGGAACTCCGCAACATCCTCGGCCTGCTGATCCTGGGTGGTCCGGTCAGCTGCCTAGCCAATTCCACCTGGAGCGCCAGCGCACTCCTGCTGGGAGGGTTGATCGACGCGTCCGGGTTCGGTTTCAACTGGATCACTTGGTGGGTCGGCGACAGCATCGGCGTTCTGGTCGTGCTGCCTCTTGTCCTCATCTGGTTGGGGCAGCCGCGGGCGGTCTGGAGCAAACGGCGGTTCGTCGTCACGATCCCCCTGACGCTGTTCTTCGCTCTCGCCGTGATTGGCTTCCTTTTCGCAAACCAGCAGGAGCAAAAGTCGCTCGAGATCGAGTTCGCGCGTAGCGGCGAGGTCGCCGGCGACTCGCTGGATAAGCACATCGTGCGTTATCTGGAGGTGGTGCACGGCATCCAAAGCTATTTTGCGAGTACCGGCTCGGTCAGCCGCGATCAATTCCGCACCTTCGTAGGCAGAACTCTGCAACGGATCCCCGGGATACAGGCCTTGTCCTGGAACCCTCGGGTGACGGCCGCGGAACGCGCCGCCTACGAGGCGGCCGCACGCCGGGACGGATCCCCCCAGTTCAGCATCACGGAACGGGACAAAGACGGGCGCCTCGTCCGTGCGGCGGGGAGGTCCGAGTACGTCACCGTCTACTACATCGAACCGTATGCGAGTAACAAGGACGCTCTGGGTTACGACGTCTATTCCCAACCGACCCGGCGCGCCGCGTTGGACCTGGCGCGGGACAGTGGTGAGGCGGTGGTCACCGCGCCCATCACGCTCGTGCAGGAGACCGGCGCGCAGACCGGCGTGCTGGTCTTCGTTCCCATTTACCGCTCGGGTCGCGTCCCCGAAAACATCGAACACCGGCGTTCCGGCCTGCTCGGCTACGCCGTGGGCGTGTTTCGTCTGGGGGACGTACTCGCCGCGGCGCTCGAAGGGCTGGGCGTCGCCGACGTGGAGGCGAGATTTTTTGACGACACCGACGCCGATAACGCAAGCCTGCTGGCCGTCTATCGCGTGGACGATCACGGCTTCGGCCGCGTGGTCCCGTCCTCCGAAGTGGCGGCGCCCGCGGGCGCTTTCACCTATTCCAGACGCTACCACGTGGCCGGCCGCTATTGGCGCCTCGTCCTGATACCCGACCGCAACTATTTGGCGACGCGTCGCTCATGGACCGGCTGGGGAGTACTGGCCGGGGGGTTGTCGTTCGCGAGCCTGCTGGGCGCGTTTCTCCTCGCCTTGACCGGACGCTGGATCCTCGACGAGCGTCGGGTAGAGGAACTGGCGGAAACCAACAGCAATTTGAACGACGAGGTCGCGCAGCGTATTCGCACGGAGCAGGCCCTGCACGCCGAGAAGGAGCGGGCTGAAGTCACCTTGCATTCCATTGGCGACGCGGTCATCACCACCGACGCGGACGGTGTCGTCGAATACTTGAATCCGGTGGCCGAGAAGCTTACGGAGTGGCGCTCCGCGGAAGCCCGCGGTCGGCAACTGCGGGAGGTGTTTCGAATCGTCAACGAAGAGACACAGAAACCGGCCGCGGATCCGATCCAACGCTGTCTCGACGAGGGACGCATCGTCGGCCTCGCGAATCACACGGTGATGATCAGCCGCTCCGGCCGCGAATACGCGATCGAGGATTCGGCGGCGCCCATCCGTGACCACCAGAACCAAGTGCAGGGAGTCGTTCTGGTGTTTCACGACGTCAGCGAATCGCGCCGCATGATGCGTGAAGCCGCCCACTACGCCGCCCACGACACTTTAACGGGGCTCGTGAACCGGCGCGAGTTCGACCGCCGGCTGGAGCGGGCTTTGGTGAGCAGCAAGCGCTACGGTACCCAGCACGCCCTTTGTTATCTGGATCTGGACCAATTCAAGATCGTCAACGACACCTGCGGCCACAGGGCCGGGGATGAATTGTTGAAGCAAGTGGCGAGCCTGCTCGCACACAAGGTGCGGGATCGCGACACGTTGGCGCGGCTCGGTGGTGACGAGTTCGGCCTGTTGCTGGACAACTGTCCGCCGGACAAGGCGCTGGAAATCGCCGATACCCTGGTCACGACCATACGGGATTTCCACTTCGAGTGGGACAAACGGCCGTTTTCAATCGGCGTCAGCATCGGACTGGTGCCGATTGCCGGACAAGTGGAGACGGCCGAAACGCTGTTGAGCCACGCCGACGTGGCCTGCTACGCGGCCAAGGACCTGGGACGCAACCGCGTGCACGTGTACACGGCGGACTTCAGCGGTGCGGATCCGCGACACCGGGAGATCCTGCACGTGGCCGATATGCGCAGCGCCATAGACCAGAACCGCTTCCGGCTCTACTGCCAGCCGGTGTGGTCACTGGACGAAGACACGCCCCGGCTGCGCTGGCACGAGCTGCTGTTGCGGATGTTCGATAAGGACAACCGTTTGGTGTTACCGCAGAGTTTCGTGCCGGTTGCGGAACGTTTCGGTCTCATGGGCCAGATCGATCGTTGGGTGGTGTACACCGCCCTGCGGGAATACCGCGACCTGTTCCCGGACGACGAATGCCCGAGCATCTCCATCAACCTCTCCGGCAACCTGCTCGGGGACGACAAACTGCTGGGGTTTCTCTGTGAGCAATTCGAAACACACGGGGTCGATCCCGAGAGGATATGTTTCGAGGTCACCGAAACCGCAGCAATTCGCAACATCAGCACCGTGGCCCACGTGTTTCGGGCGATACGTGACATCGGCGGCAAGTTCGCGCTGGACGACTTCGGGAGCGGACTTTCGTCGTTCGCCTATCTCAAGGCGCTGCCGGTCGATTACTTGAAGATCGACGGCAGTCTGGTGCGCGGTGCCGCGAGCGAAAGCGACGATCGAGCGATGATAGAGGCCATTAATCAACTCGCCCATCGCATGGGAATCCAGACGGTCGCCGAGTACGTGGAGATGCCAGACTGCGTGCAGGTGCTGCGCGAGATCGGGGTGGACTACGCCCAGGGATTCGCACTCGGCGGACCCGAGCCGCTGCCTTGGAGAAAGACACACCCGACCGTTGCTTCTTAGTCGACCAAGCCTGCTGTTTTGTCGCCGGGCGCGCGGCAAGTTCGGGATCGCACTCCGGCGAACACATAGAGCGATACGCGGCTGTTGGTTTTTGAGAATCTCGGCATAGCCGCTCCCGGCTTTGTCTCGAGCCGCGTGTGCCTGACCGTTGCAACGCTCTCGCGAAAGCGCAGGAAGCAGAGTGAATGACGTCGTGGAGCCGCTTCCCCGTGGTGGCGGCACTTTTGTAACCGGCGACCGAGCGGCCTCGACCACGAAGCCAAGAGCAGCCTGCGGCGACAAATCCGATACGTCAGTGAAGACCGGCAAGAATTTGTTGTTCGTATTTTGATCTGGGTCAATAAGCCGGATTTGCAAGTATTATATAAATCGATGCTCGTGCGTTAGAAAATCGACAATAACGTTAAACATTTTCCCAGTTTTTGTAGTGTGCGAAGTACGATCACCTGCGGTCGTCCATGGCGGCGGCGGTGATCAAAGTCACAAAATAAAAAATGGGCAAGGTGTGATAATCGCGTCGACAACAGGATGCTAGCGCATTGGTGGGCAAGACGCCTTCGCTGTTCGTGTTTGCACTGAGGAGATATGAACATGAAAACAACGTCTGTATTCTTATTCCTTTCCGTTTGCGTCGCCCTGGTGGCGATGACCGTCTCGGCAACACCCGCCGAAGCATACCTGACTTACTCGGCGTTCGAGGTCAACCACCCCCCCGGCGACCCCAGATGTCGCGAGACGGATGTGAATGGCTGTGAAGAGCCCGTCGGGAACTGTCAGACCTGCCATGGGCAGTTTCGGGCAACCAACGAGGAAAATTCACGTCCTTATCTGCGCGACGAGTACATCTCGCCCGCCGACGGCAGGCATTGGAACGTGCTTTACCAAGAGGTGGAAAATGATCCGCCACCGGTTGAGGAAATCGGCCTGCACGACATCCACCGTCACGTCATGGTCGACAAGATCGGCCGCAGCAGATGCAGCGTTTGTCATTTGGCGAGCGGCAGATACCCGGTGCTTTTGAATTCGTCCGCGGGAGGTGAAGGCCTGGAACCGCTC
>JBFGKR010000120.1:0-6179 GCA_041576575.1 Arenicellales bacterium
GCTGTGCTCCCGCCGGTCCCAGAGGGCGCGGCCGGGGAAACGGCGGTAAGTCGGCGGTGAACAGCCGAAGCCGCGGCGTCAGGCTGGGTTCGTCCCATCGGGTGCTCGGCGAATGGCGTATGTCCGGGAACTGCGACAAGGCCATTGACCGATAGACGCCGCTGCCGACGAGATTTGTGCCGCACATGTCGGTGGCCGCATATCGCGACCCCCGCATCTTCACGGACCACATGTCGGCTTCGGTCAATTTGGCGCCGGTCAGATCGGCGTATCCCAAATCGGCCCGCGACAAAACAGCCCCGCTCAGATCCGAACCCCCGAGGTCGACACCCGTTAGATCGGCTCTGGCGAGAATCGCCTCCTCAATGTTCGCATGAGACATTGTTGCGTGCGAGAGTCCCGCGGCGGTGAGATTGGTTTTGAGCAGATAGGCGTTGTTCAACCGCGCCGAAGTCAGATCGGCGCCGTAGAACTTGGCGCCGTCCAAACTGGCGCTGCTCAATTGTGTCCCGACCAGCTTGGCGTAAAACAGGTTCGCCTGCGACAGCTTCGCGGAGACGAGACTTGCCTGAGACAAATCCACCCCGGCGAGGTTCGCCCTCCGTAGATCGGTCTCGTAAAGGTTGGCCGCGCGCAAGTCGGCGCCGGCCAGCGACGCACCGCGCATATTCGCGCCGGACAGGCACGCGCTCGCCAACGAGGCGCCGGCGAGGTTGGCATCTGCGAGATCGGCCCAGGTCAGATCGGAGTTTGAGAGATCGGCGCCAAACAGCCGTGCGCCGCAGATCTTGGCCTGATAGAGATCGGCCCCGGAAAGATCCGCGCCGGACAGATCCGCCTCGGTTAGATCGGCGCGGGACAAATCGGCGCCGCGGAGATTCACCCCACAAAGACGGACGCCAGACAAATTTGCCCCCGACAAATTCGCGTGAGCAAAGTCCCTGCCGGTCAGACCGGTCTCCACCGGCGACACCGCGCCCAACAGGCTTGAGACGATTGCGCTCACCCGATTCGATCACCAAATTTCAGGGGTTGACTTGGGCGTCCCTGGCCCCCAACTGGAGGCGGCAGTATAGCCTCTAACGCTGCGGTTTACGACTGTTCGTCAATCCGCCGCCAAAGACAGGGGCCTTCCAATTCCTTTTCCAGACGCCGCACCCAGGCGGCGTGTGCCTCCAGTTCCTGCGGGGAAGGCGCAACCACGGCCAGCGGCAGGCGGCTCTCCGCATCACCGCGCGCGGACGCGCCGCTATGCTCCGCCGGCGTACCCAACTCGTCCAGCAACAGCGCAGTCTGGCCGCCGGTCATGGCGAGGTACACGTCCGTCAGTATTTCCGCGTCCAGCAGGGCGCCGTGTTGCGCCCGCTGTGAATTGTCGATGTTGTATCGCTTGCACAAGGCATCCAGATCGTTGCGCTGACCGGGATGCATCTGGCGGGCGAGCGCCAATGTATCCAGAACCGTACAGTAGTCTTCGATCACGCCCAAATTGCGTGGCAATATATCGAGTTCGCGATTGAGAAATGCGATATCGAAGGCCGCGTTATGGATAATGAGTTCCGCGTTGCGAACATAATCGATGAAATCATCGACGATGTCCCCGAAGCGCGGTTTGTCAGCTAGAAAATCGTTGCTGATGCCATGTACCTCCAAGGCACCCTCGTCGATATCGCGTTCGGGGTTGATGTACTGCTGGAAACTATCCGGGCTGGGTCGGCGATTGATGAGTTCCACGCAGCCAATTTCTATGATGCGGTGACCCAGATCCGGATCCAGGCCCGTCGTCTCTGTGTCTAGAACGATCTGTCTCGTCTGCATGGCGATTATTTATCAAAGCTGGTGTCGTCGATTGCCTGATTCGCCAATTCGTCGGCGCGTTCGTTGCCCGCAGTCCCTGCATGTCCCTTAACCCAACGCCAGCTGACGGCGTGTCGTTGTTGCAACGCATCCAAGCGCAGCCAAAGGTCCACGTTCTTGACCGGTTTTTTCCCTGCGGTACGCCATCCTCGACTTTTCCATCGTGGAAGCCACTCGGTTATACCCTTCTTGAGGTAGTTCGAATCCGTGTAGAGCGTCACTTTGCAACGTCGTTTCAATGCCGCCAGCGCTTCGATCGCAGCGGTCAACTCCATACGGTTGTTGGTCGTCTCCTGGACCGCGCCGCGCAGTTCCTTCTCGTGTTTACCCCAGCGCAAGATCGCTCCCCAACCACCGGGGCCCGGATTCCCGCGGCAAGCGCCATCGGTGTACACCTCTACGTGCGTCACGACCAGATGGTTTTCGTCACCGGCTCCGCCAAACCAGGCGCCAAGCGCTTGTTTTTCCGCCATCCCGGGTCGATCGGCGTCATTCCAATCTCGCGCTTACGAGCGATCAAAATGTATACCGCCGCCATCATTGGCCACCAACGATCACCGATGCGATCAAAGACAGCAAAGCGCTGGTGCATTTTGATGGACGAGGTCGGCGGCCGGTAATACGCCATCTCCCCGGATTCCGTTTCAAAACCCAACAAATGCAACCAGTCCTTGACCCGAGAAAGCCGATAATATCGGCCTGTCCACGGGTAGTGGTTGCGGTTACCCGCGAGCAGTGCGCGGAGTCCCCACAGGCTTACAGGATTGAAGCCCACCAGGACCAGATGCCCCTCCGGAACCAACACGCGGTTCACCTCGCGAAGCACTTGATGCGGGTCGCCGCTGAATTCCAGGATATGCGGTAGCAGCACCAATCCGATGGACTTCGTTTCAAAGGGTAACGCCTCTGCTATCGCCGACACCGCGGATGCTCCGCCAAAAAACGCGTTGTCTTCGCGTACACCTACGCGCACGATTGCCTCGCTGAATTCCAGCATGCTTGGATAGTCGTATCCCGAGACCCGCAGCGCTATTGGGCCGTAGAGATCCGGCAGCAGTCGTCGCAAGCGTTCGCGCTCCGCTTCGATGAGAGATCGGCCAAGGTCCGTTCCGTACCAATGAGCGCTCGATTCGTTTTTGGAACTCATTGGATAGTTTTTACACATCGTCGGCAACGAAGACAAGTTTCAGCCTGCGATTGACTCCGAGAGGCGAGAACCGTAACATGCGAGCCCCATATGCGCGAAATAATAAGAACGATTCTGGGGATCGTGCTATGCGGCCTGCTTCTTGCCGGTTGTGCCAGCCGTCCATCGCAATTCGAGCACGACGCGCACTCCGTTGCCACGGCTGTACCGCAACCTCCGCCGCCTCCGCTTTCACCACCCGAGTCGGGTCCGCAAGACGTCAAGATACGCGATGCGCGTTCGATCGAGCAGCCTCAAGCGCCTCGATATGAAGATCTTTGGG
This sequence comes from Arenicellales bacterium, assembly GCA_041576575.1. Taxonomy (GTDB): domain Bacteria; phylum Pseudomonadota; class Gammaproteobacteria; order Arenicellales; family JAANXG01; genus CALZGZ01. Next base: position 3,327 of record JBFGKR010000120.1, read on the forward strand.
ACCGCATCCGCTCCGGATTCGCCCTGCCGCATCTTGATAGCAAATACGTCGCCGACTATGAACGCTGGTATCGGAATCGCCCCGAGTATTTGAAGCGCTTGGTGAATCGCGCGCAGCGATATCTTTTCTACATCGTCGAAGAGGTCGAAAAGCGGAAAATGCCCACCGAGATCGCGCTGCTGCCTGCGATCGAAAGTGCATTCAAACCCACCGCCTATTCGCGCGCGCACGCGGTCGGGCTGTGGCAGTTCATCCCCGCTACCGGCCGGCGCTACGGCCTCAAGCAGAACTGGTGGTACGACGGACGGCGCGATGTGGTCGAGGCCACACAAGCGGCGCTGAACTATCTCCAGCAGCTTCACGATGAGTTTGACGGAGACTGGTTTCTAGCGCTTGCCGCCTACAACGCCGGAGAGAAACGCGTACACAAAGCGATCGCCTACAACCGCAAACGCAAGCGGGACACCGTGTACTCGAAACTGCGACTGAAAGCCGAGACTCGGCGTTATGTGCCAAAACTGATCGCACTGAAAAACGTGGTTTTTGACCCTCACAAATTCGGACTGCGGCTGGACTCGATTCCCAATGAGCCGTACTTCGCCGAGGTCGACCTCGAATCCCAGATCGACCTTTCCGTGATCAGCAAATCCGCGGAAATCCCGCACACGGAGCTGCGGAGCTTGAACCCCGCATTCCGACGCTGGGCCACCGACCCCAACGGTCCACACCGACTGCTGGTTCCGGTTGCGAGCCGGCAGCAGGTGCAGAGAACAATCTCGAAGTTGCCGGATTCCGCGCGCATGCGCTGGATCCGTCATCGAATCCGGCGCGGCGACACTTTGAGCACCATCGCCCGGCGGCACGGCGTCACCGTCAGGGTCATCCAGTCTGCGAACAACTTACGAGGAACTCGGATTCGGGCCGGCCGCGACTTGCTCATTCCGGTGTCACTCAGACGCTACGCGGCGGCCGCGTCGGCGCATCCCGCATCGCGGTCGAGCAAGAGAGCGAAAACACGCAAGCTGAAACCGGTCGTCTATCGGGTCCGCTCCGGCGACACCCTGTGGGGCATCGCGCGGCGCCACGACGTCTACGTGAGGCAACTCACCCGATGGAATGCTATCCACGTCAACGACGTATTACGGCTCGGGCAGAAAATCCTGATATATCGGAATTGACTAAGATTGGCGATCTTCAGCTGCGGGGGCGTGTAACACCTTCGCAAGCACCAAGGCGCTTTCCCGCCCGCCCTCCGCGGCAGGATAATAGTTCTTGCGCCGTCCGATTTCGCTAAAACCCATCTTTTCGTACAATTCCACAGCACGTTCATTCGAAACCCGGACCTCGAGAAAGGCGATACGTGCCTTGGAACGCTTGGCGATGGACATCAGCCGCTCCAGCATTAATCTCCCCAAACCGCGGCTTTGGTGATTCCGAGTGACGCCGATATTGAGGATATGACACTCGCCCGCCCCCACCGACATAATGCCGTATGCAAGGATGCCCTCATGAATTTCGAATACGCGGCATATATAGCCGACATTGATGCAGTCTTGGAATATGCCCGCAGTCCATGGAAATTCGTACAATTGACGTTCAATATTGATCACCCTCGATACATCTTCCGGCTGCATGGCGCGGAAGTGCGGCGACACCTGGCTTAATATCGCGCTCACCGGGTGCCCGACATTACTTTCTTCGCCAAGCAAAGATCTTCCCACGCTTTTCGCTTATCGAGAGGATTTCGCAGTAGATAAGCGGGATGATAGGTTACGATCAAAGGAATATCGGTATCGCTGTAGCTGAACACCTCAGACCGCAGCTTGCCGATGGGACGCGAAGTCTTTACCAGCGATTGTGCAGCGAATCTTCCCAGTGCGACGATGATCTTGGGTCGGATGAGGGAGACTTGCCGATGCAGATATCCCTCGCATTGCCGCACCTCCTCTCCCATGGGGTCGCGATTGTTCGGCGGTCGGCATTTGAGCACATTGGCGATGTAGACGTCGTCTCGACGCATGCCCAATGCAGATATCATCGCCGTCAACAATTTACCGGCGCGACCGACAAACGGTAATCCTTGCCGATCCTCTTCGGCTCCGGGCGCTTCACCTACTAACATCCACTCCGCGTCCGTGTTCCCTGCCCCAAACACCGTTTGCGTGCGCGTAGCGTGTAGTTCACATCGCGTACACTGCGTCACCTCCTGTTGCAGCACGAGCCAAGCGCTTTTCGCGTTGGCCTGCCTTTCCCGGTCGTCGTTCGGTGCCCGGTCTCGGCCCGCGTCTGAAGACGCGCGAGTCGTCCAGATTTCGACGTCCATGAAATGGAGGCATTCCCTCTGGCGTGAGGTTAAACGCTGCATACTTAAAGAATAGTAAGTCCCGTTGACAACATTATTACCGATCGTCCCTCCGCACGATCCGGATATCGCTACCAATGCGGCAGCGTCGCAGTTACGCCGCAGCATTGGTGTGTGGTTCCCACGCGCTGAGGCGCCCCGCTCGCCGCCTCGTTCGCGGAGGCAGCGAGCGCCGAATCCCTTAGATCGCTCTGCTGTGCTGCGGGTGTTGACGTTGGCTGGACGTCATCAATTTGTTCAGTGCCATTATATAAGACTTCGCGGATGCGATGACGATGTCGGTATCGGCTCCGTGACCATTAACTATGCGCCCGCCCTTTTCAAGCCGTACCGTGACCTCGCCTTGCGCATCGGTGCCGCTGGTGATATTGCTCACGGAATAAAGCTGAAGTTGTCCACCGCTATTGACGATCTTCTCTATGGCTTTGAAAGTCGCGTCTACCGGTCCGCTGCCTTCGGCGACCGAAGTGGTTTCGGCGGCGTCTACGGAC
>JBFGKR010000121.1:0-6169 GCA_041576575.1 Arenicellales bacterium
ATCTTTACGGCGCCGCCGCACCCCTCCTTTGGCGGGGCGGCGCTCATCGATTCCGACGCGAGGTTGGTCGGAATCGGTTCCCTAATGGTGGCCGACGCAGTCGCTGAAAGTTATCTGCCCGGCAACATGTTCGTGCCCATCGACGTATTGGTTCCGATCATCGATGAGCTCGTATCCAGAGGACGTGCTTCGACGCCATCCCGGCCGTGGCTCGGTATTTATCCTGAAGAGATCATTGCCGGTTTGCGGGTTACGCGCGTGGCCGCCGACAGCCCGGCAACGCGAGCCGGGATCGAAACGGACGATATCGTATTGGCCGTAGCCGGCCGGAAGATTACGTCCTTGGAGGATTTTTACCGACGGGTATGGGCTTTGGGCGACGCCGGAATAGCGGTACCGCTGACTGTGCTAAGAGGCGCCGAAACCAAAGAGATTACGGTGCACAGCTCGGATCGGTACGACTGGCTGCGAATTCTGTCACCCGAGCGTTGAGCCCAAGTCAAGCCGGCCGCAGCCCACATGGCCTTGGTCGGCCGGGATCACCATTGAACCACGTTTGAGACAGGGCCGGGGACGATGCCGTTTGAATACCGCGTGCTGCCGGCGCACTCGTTTTTGCGAGGATTACTTACTGATAGGGACGAACAATTGATCGTGGCGCCCCGACCGGTGTTCTCATCCTCTTGCACGAGGCTCCCGAACCGGCTGGAGTCGACGCGATACCGCAATAGAATCCAACGCGGTTATTTTTATGGGTAGGGATCTTCTTTTCGCGCCTTCCGTTACGCGTTTTTCATTGTTTACGGTGTTTCGCATCGGCCAATTGAGTTGTCCCGACACCGCGTGCCGTCGACCCAAACAGATCGACTGAAATCAGTTCCAGTCAATTTGACGGCAGCCGTGATGCCGTCAAAACTGAACTCGGTCATGTCCGCGCCTTGCAGATTACTATTGGTGAGTTTGGCGTTGGAGAAATCGGTCCCTCGCAAACGGGCCTCCCGCAACGACGCCCGAGTCATCGTAGCGCCGCCCAATTGTGCTCCGCTCAGGTTCGCCTGATCGAGTATGGCGCCCTCCAACCGTGCCTGCGTGAGGTTGGCCCACATCAGGTTGACACCGGTCAACTGCGCCCCGGATAGATCAGCCCGGTAGAGGTTGGCGAATGACAGATCGGAACCACGGAGATCCAAATTCGACAAATCAACGAAGGGTTGCGACGACCGCTCCAGCTTCCTATCGGGACGACTGGTGATACCAGGTTGAAGTTCGCTCACGAATCTAACGACCATCGCCTTGTCGGACGGTTTGCGCAGCCGGTTTAACAGCGACGTGGTCCTTGCCACGATAATACGCTTGCGATTACCTTCGTCCATTTGATTTATCATTGCCTCTCCGACTCCCTGAAAATAGGAGTCAATCATTTGAGCGATGACGAGTCGTTCCTGCCGCTCGAAAAGTTCTTGCGACAGCTGCCGCTGCCGCTTATCGATGCGTGTGTCGAGAATCAAACTCACCGCCGCAACGCCTAAAGGTATGAGGATGATACCGGCAATGAGTATGAGGGGGTTGGCCTCTGTTATTTTTTTTAAAGTAAGCATTCTTTGCGCCGCCGCATCCGAGAACAATCTTCTTACACAGACCATGCAACCAACGGGATGTTCCACAAAATCAAAGGGTTTGCGAGTGTTTTACTGGAAGAGAAGGGGCGGGGGGCGGGGTCGGTGACAAATGAGAATCGTTATGTCTATCGTTTGTCACCGACCCTCTTTTTGGTCCGGGACGAGCAGGCCAGGTTCGAGGAAATAAGGAAAATCGGTTTCGTTGCCACACCAAAAGAAGGGACGAACCGCTACGACATTGCTTGACTCGATTTCCGATATTGCCGATTGAATTGGTGTGCTTACCGCGCGTTGTTGACAACTGCTCTAGTGGAACCGGATGTAAAACTTATACGGGTGTCACCGTTTGTGTCTTCTACGGCCTCGACCACGAAATAAGCGATCGCCACGCCCAGCAACAGACCAAATGCCAAGCAGCCGTTAGGATTGCGTTCGCACAAAGGTCTCCGCTGCTCCGCGCTGTGCATTCGATATCCGTCGGGGTCGCTGGTGTCTGTCGAATATAGGGGTAAGGCCAAGACCGAACGGCGTGTGTCGTCGGCATCGATGGAAGTCAGCTTCAGGCTGAGGCGACTGGACGGTCGGCTGCCGAAATCGTGTGCAAACTGCAGCGTCGTGAAAATAGGATCGGCGGCGACAGAGCCAGCATAAAGGAGCGTAAAGGCAAGCAAATAAAGTCGGCTCGGTTTCATGAATCGCGGTTGGTGGTGCGTGAATCAGGATTGTAACATCGCCGCGATGTCCGGTTGGCACAGATGGGGTCGGTGACAAATGAGAATTAATACGTCTATCGTTTGTCACCGACCCCCTTTGCCGTACGACTGACAGGTCACGAACAGCTTCTCCACACCGCTCGTATCTGCCGCAAAACGACACCTGACTGCACGCTGGCGTTCGAAGTACTTGCCTGTGTACCGGCCAGCCGACTCGTTTGTTGCCAGCCAGACCGGAGTCCGGGCACCTTGCTCGGGCGCCTCGTGCCCGCCGAAGCCGAGGTTATTGCTCAATGTCGAGTTGACGTCTCCGGGATGGCACGCGTTGACGTTAATATCGAAAGGCTGCAGGCGCTTCGCGAAAGCGGCGGTCAGCATCCTGTCTGCCTGCTTGGACTGTCGATAAGCTGTGTTGTTGCCGTAAGGCCGACGCGTGAACTCGAGATCCTCGACATCCAGATCGCCCGCCCAGTAGCTCGCTACGTTTACGATCCGTGCCGGCCCTCCCTGTCTGAGATGTTCGGTAAACGCTTCGATCATCCAGAAATATCCCAGGACATTGGTCGCGAACTGCAGTTCGATGCCCTCCGGGGTGTGTTCGCGGCGTGGCGGGGTCGTTGCGGCGTTATTGACTAGGATATGGAGGGGGCCCCGCCAACGGTCCGCCATGGCGCGGATGGATGATCGCCGTGAGAGATCCGCGAGTTCATAACGGACCTGCGGATTCCCAGTCGCACGGGTGATATCGGCTGTGCAACGGGCCGCTTTGTCCGCGTCGCGGCAGACCAGCACGACCTCGCAAGCAGCGCTTGCCGCAAGCTGACGGGCAATGGCCCGCCCGATGGCGCCGGTGGCTCCGGTGACTATGGCAACGCTACCGTGGCCCTTGTTGGTTCCGTTCATCTGCCGCGTACACCTCCGATATTCATGAATCTTGCAAGGATACCGCGAAATTGCGGCGAACCAGACAATCTCTGGACCACGGTAGTGACTCCTGTAAATTGGACACGTTAGCTTCAGAGAATTCGAACCAAGGGGTTTTAGCAATTCTAGATGGATCCGAGACACGCCCCTGAGCGGTTTCACTCGGCACATTTACCGAATCAATTGACGGATTTCTGGGCCGATTCTTGGGGGTTCGCGGTCGCGGCGTTTGCACCGCCATTACTGCTCATAACTGTGCCGGCGTCACCGCACGACCGTTGCCGCCCGCACGGCGCGCAACGCATTACGCCGCTTGCATCGAAGCCGGCTCAGTACGATCCAGAAAAATCGCTCTGAATCCTCAAGCCGCGGTCGAGAACAACGCTGTTCGAGTACAGCGCGCTGTTGGAGTAACGGCAGATTCTCGATAAATGATTCACGGTGGAGCCGGAAGTCTGCGCGCAACGCACCAAAACGAACTGCCAGTCATTGTGAACATGGCTCCGAGACGAGCCCGACTCCGCTGAAAAAGGCAACACGATCAATGCAGACGAATATTCGGCGGGAAACGGCAGCGAAGGCATGATCGCCGAGATCCGTTGCGCCGGGAATATCACGCCCCCTCGCACCGCACACAGGCGCAAGGCCGCAACCGAAGGTCCGAAACAAGAAATCACGGAGGCCGTCGTCGAACTGAAACGCCGGGATCCACGCCTAGGCTGTCCCCGCGTCGTGCGAATCACCTCCAAGACTTTCGATATAGAGATCGACAGACACGTGGGGCGGCGCCCGCTTTCGAAGCGTTGCCGACCGGCAGCGGGCGGCAACGGTCCTTCTTGGTTGACTTTCCTTGACGTATGACAGACAGTCCGTGGAGTGTCGACTAATAACGGTGTAAGCCCATCACACTCAAGAATCATCGGGTAATCGTCGTGACGGATCGGTTCACGCGACGTGTCGCCGGATTTACGGTTCACACCGAAGACGTCAAGGGAACGACCGTTTCCCAGACGTTCCCAGGTCATAGCGGGTACCTCCCTTCATCGGGACTTGAGTTCGGCGGACGTTCCGTCGTAAGAACATCACCGCTGGCGGGCAAATCGGGGCGTGCTCGAGATCGAAATTCAGGCAATCCCCGACGTCCCGATGTCTCAGCCCTTTGTGTCGAGCGTTGAACGGGACTGGTTCGCAGCGAATTCCTACACCATGTTCTATTCCGGAATGCCGCGGACCTGGAGCAAGAGCTGTGGGAATTTCCGCGTTATTACACGGGGTCGCGCTCGCGCTTCGCTCGGGGGCTGTACACCCGCCAAAGATACCGGGGCACGCAAGAGCAGGGTTGCGAAGGTCGATGACTCCCGGCGGCAGACGCACGGCCGTGCGTGGATCCAGCCTCCGATCGCCGCATGAGCGCTGATTCGACAGCGACACCCTCCCCGGTCAGGAACCGGATCTGCGTCATTACCGGCGATCACTCCGTCGTCGACGAGACAAAACCCGGCGGGCATTACAATGCCGGCGATTTGCGTTACGACCGGACAATGCGGCAAGCGCTGTCGGGACTGAGCGGATACGAGTTTGAATTCATCAATGATCACAGTGAAATCGTGGACCGGTTCCGCAATGATCCGCCAAGCTTCGTACTGAATTTCTGTGACACCGGCCTGTACAACGTCGCCACGCGAGAGTTGCACCTGGCGGCCTTATTGGAATCCTTTGACATACCCTACAGTGGCGCACCGCCCGCGTGCATGGCGATTTGTTACGACAAGTCCATCGTGCGCCTGGTGGCGGATTCCCTCGGTATCGCGACACCTGCGGAGCGCCTGATCGAGGCCGATGCGCCGCTCGGCGTCACCGAGCGCTTTTGCTACCCGGCGCTGATCAAACCCAATGCAGCCGACGGCAGCATAGGCATCACCCGCGACTCCATGGTCGCCAACGCGGAGCAGGCGGCGGTCTACCTGGAGACGCTGCGCGGACAATTGCCGGGACGCGCGGCACTGCTGCAGGAATACCTGCCTGGACCCGAATACGGTCTGGCTTTGATCGGCAATCCCGCCAACGGCTTTCGCAGGCTTCCGCCGCTGCGTGTGGATTTCAGCGATCTGCCGCCGGAATTACCGCCGATATTGTCGTACGAATCAAAAACCGACCCGGACTCTCCTTACTGGAACCGGGTCCGGTTGGTCCCGGCGGCACTCGACGACGCGACGTTCGCGGATCTCGCCGCCGATGCGGAGCGCCTGTTCTCCAGGCTGCAGTGCCGTGACTACGCGCGTTTCGATTTTCGGGCCGACAACAACGGCGTCATCAAGCTGATGGAAGTAAACCCCAATCCGGCCTGGGACTGCGAAGCCAAGCTCGCCGTCATGGCCGGCTTTGCGGGCATGAGTTATTCGGAACTATTGGAGCTGTTGTTGAAAACCGCTCTCGGGCGCCTCGGCTCAGAATAATTTTCTCGGGATCGCGACATCCCAATGACGCGTTATCAACCTGCCGTCCTCGTAGGCATTGATGGTTGCCTTCAGCTCCAAATGATCCCCGGCAGACTGCACCTGGACGTGGCTTTCAACACGGATATCCCAATCCTCGCGTCGCAAACGAACCGTCTGGCTGATTTCCGTTTTCGCCGACTGCGGGTCATCGTCGGCGATGCGGTGGCGTTTGGTGAAGGTATAGCCCAGGTCCGTCTCAATATCCGGCAGATGTGCGAGCGCGTGGCCGTCAAATTCTCCGCCGCCGCTTTGCAGCGTGTACACCATTTCATTGCTCGCCAGATCCAACTCCATGCTGCGTTTGAACGGCAACGGCCGTAGGGGTTTATGCGCGGGCCCCGGTGCGACCTCCGGCGCATCGAACTCGCGCAGCCGGCCATCGTGGTCGGCGGGCGGGCGCACCGGCAGCACCAAC
>JBFGKR010000122.1:0-6150 GCA_041576575.1 Arenicellales bacterium
CACGCCATGCACGACACGCAGACGGACGCGACGGCGGTCGTCCAATCAGCCAACCTCTAGATGGAGACAAACAATGGGCCTGAAAACAGCCGTGATATACGGGAGCGTGCGCCGCGACCGACAGGGCATCAAGGCGGCGCGGTTTATCGTGCGCCAACTTGAGGCCAGGCGGCACGACGTCACCCTCGTCGATGCGAACGAGCATGAGCTGCCGCTTCTGGACCTGATGTACAAGGAATACGCGGACGGCGAGGCGCCTCCAGCGATGCGAGCCGTGGGTGCGATTCTGGCCGCAGCAGACGGTTTCGTCATTGTAACAGGCGAGTACAATCACAGTGTCCCGCCTGCACTCAAAAATCTCCTCGACCACTACCAGAGCGAATATCTCTTCAAGCCGAGCGCGATCGTCACGTACTCGGCCGGACCGTTCGGCGGCGTTCGCGGGCTCGTCAACATGCGCGGCATCATGGCCGAACTCGGCTCGCCGGCGATTCCGAGCTCGTTTCCGGTGTCGCGAATAGGGCTGTCGTTCGACGACGACGGCAACGCCTTGGAAGAGATCTATAGCAGGTCGGTCGTCAAGTTCCTCGATGAGTACGAATGGTACGCCCGTGCGCTGCAGGCCGAGCGCGAACGCGTCGCATGCGGCAGCGATACGCCGATACAGCAGCAGCTCTGCCGCGGGTAGACAGCCGGCGCCCGGTAAGGGGTCGGTGACAAATGAGAATTGATATGTTTATCGTTTGTCACCGACCCCACTTGGCCGCGCATACAATTTAGATCGCTTATTGTCGGGGACGATTATGAAGACGACTCTGCCCGGTCGTCGCGATGATCGTACCTTCTTCAGATCTTTTGAAATCGAAAAGGGCGGGCTGCTGATGGCCGCGTGGCGGGCTTTCGCTTTCGTCCACGACGACGACCGCGCCGCGATTGCGCGGCATCCGCACCAACCGGCCTTTACCTTTGAATTTCCCCGCGAGTACGTCGGCATAGAGTCCGGGCACCCGCTGGACCGCGTAGCCCAACCATTCTGGCACTCGAATCACGCCGTCTTCCGGCTCGTAGTCGGCCTTATTCTTCGCCAAACCCTCCTGGACCAAGGCATAGCTGAGCAAACCCTGTCCTGAGCGGCCGCCGTTCCCCGGCAGCTCCGCTTCCCACGCCAGATCGTCAGCACGCGTCGAGGCCAGAATCCGCATTCCCTTATCGTAGGCCAGCTGGCCCAGACCGCGGGATCCCATGGGCCCGGGCTTGAACCCGCCGCCGCCCTCTACGCCCGCCGCCGAATGACAGGCGTCCACCACCAACACGAATTCACCGGCATCGACATCGCGCAGCCACGCCGCCAACTCTGCGCTCGACACTGTCCTTCGCAGCAGCTCTTGATCTATAAGGCCGCGGGTCTCCCTCCCAATGTCGTAAGGGAACAAATAAAAGTTGCCGACCGCGTCCACATAGCCGTGGCTGGAATAGGCAATGAGCACCAGGTCCTCGGGTCGAGCCGGCTGCACGTGCTCGGCGACGTCTTCGCCCAATAACCGTCTCAACTCCTCGTCGACCTCGCGCCGACCGGCAAGCACGTCCAGAACGGCTCGGAAATTCGATTTGGTCGCGGTGTTCACCGTCGTCACCCGATCGCCCCCGCGCACTTCCCAGTTCGATACCAGGATAATCGGCACGACCGTTTCGTATCGGTTTATCGCCGCGAGCCTTGCAGGTAAGACCTGGCTCAACCGATTCGCGTCGTCATCGGCGAATCTCAGATTCCAGATCGGATCCTCGTAGGCGCTCACCCCAACCGCGATGACGTAGGCGCGGCCCTGGCGCGGCGCCAGCTCGTGGGGCAAGGAGTAGGTCTTCCGGGCCGTGTTGCTCTTTACCCGATCCGCGTTGAATCCATAGGCCGTGAACTTGATCTCCTCCAGTCCCTCAACCCGAGGCAGACGGACGTTCCGAAATGTCACCTTTTTCGTGTCCACGCCCTCCACAATCTTATGATCCCGTCGCCAGCGCGCCAGATCGACCTCCAAGTTGCCTCCGGTGAGGGGCTCTGCCTCTTTTATATCCGGGGATTGCCCCACGAGCTGTCCGTCCCGAAACAAGCGCAGATCGTACGCGCCGCTGGCCCAGGACTTCCGCGTAAGACCTTCTCCGACAGCCCGGGCGGTTCCGCGCACCGCCACCGTCACCGAAACCGTCTCCGCCACACAGGGCGCCGGTGTGCACCGCTCGGGTGTTATCGATGCGATCTCGATATTCGGTTGCGCGCGGTTCAATTCGGTCAACGATCTGACCGGCTTAAGACTCTCCCCTGCCAAGACACGCGGTAATAAACGAGGTTCGTAGTAATCCCGCATGAAGATTTCCATCGGCAACGCCCGCAAAGGATCGTCCGGCGTCACCCAATGCAGACCTCTGACTTGTTCCAGATCGTTCGTGTCGAATCGACCGTCGGAAGTAGATACCACCCACGTTCCATCGCTAAAACCAACCAAGGTGCCCAACGCAGCGCCGGTAGCAACGTCCCAGATCCGCACCGTACCGTCCCAGCTGCTCGTCACCAAGTGACGTTCGTCGGAGCTCGTGTCGAGCCAGGTGATTTCGGCGCGGTGCCCCTCGAAACGTCGAACTTCCCGCCCCGATTCCAGATCCCAAAGACGCACGAGCCCCTCCACGTCGCCGGTAATCAGTTGGTTCCCGTTCTTGATGAGGACCAACCGTCCCGGCGCGTAGCCCAAACCATGTCCCGGCAAGCGCTTGATCTCCTCGCCCGTGGCCAAATTCCACAGCCGCACGGACCCGTCCCAACCATCGGTAATCAATCGTTCGCCATCCGGAGTCAGCGCTAGGGACACCACGTCCGCTTCGTGCCCGACGAAGCGGTTCAACTCTTGCCCGCTCGCCAAGTCCCACAGGCGCGCCGTGCCGTCGGTGCTCCCAGTTATCAACCGGTTGCGGTCCGCGAACAGCGCAACGGACATTACCGTAGCCTCGTGCCCCTCGAATCTTTGTAGCTCTTTTCCTGAGCCCGCGTCCCAGAGGACAGCGTTTCCGTCCATGTCTCCCGTCACGACGTGGCGCCCGGCTGCATCGATTGCAACCGAGCGAACCGTATTCTGCGCGAGAAAGCGCCTCAATTCGCGACCAGTGGGAACGTCCCAGAGTATCGCGGTGGAGCGACCCCATCGCGCAGTCACGGCACGCGCTCCGTCGCCGGTTAGAGCAATTGACCAGATCGCTTTGTCGCCTCCCTCGGATCCCGATTCGGGATGGAACATCTGCACTTGCTCTCCGCGAACGACATCCCACCGGTGCAATCCGTTGTCATCCCCGGTAATCACATAGCGGCGATCCGGCGTCAGAGCGACCGTCCAGACGGCACTACTGTGTCCCTTGAGCTTTCGAATAATTGTTCCTGTTTTTACATCCCAGATAACGGCTCCAAAGTTACCGACCGTGACGAGATGGCGGCCATCCGGCGTCATTGCCATCGACCACGTCACTCTCTTTTCTTCATCGAAGCGGTGCACCGCACGACCGGCCACTGCATCCCACAACAAGAGGTTCCTCCCGGACGCCGCCACGAGATGGCGACCGTCCGCAGAAATGGCGACCTGATTCAAGGAACCGCGAGAAATCCTATGGAATTCTTTTAACAGCGTTCCTGATCGAACTTCCCAAAGTCGGGCCGCGTCGCCGGTCGCGGTCACAACGTAGTTCCCATCCGGGGTGATTGCCGCTGACGTGATTTCACCGCCGAGAATCCGAAAACCCTGCAGGGCGTTACCGGTCGCTAAATCCCAAACGACCGCCAATCCGTCATCAGCTGCAGATAGGAGGAAGCGTTCGTTCGGCGTCAGCGCCAGTACCCTCACTCGACTGCGATGAATACTAAATCTCCGAATTTCTTGTCCGCTCGACGCGCTCCACAATATGATGGTCCCGGCCCAGTCCCCCGTGAACACATGCGTGCCTTTATTTGCGACCGCAACGGCATCGATTTTTTCACCACGGTTCTCGAAGCGTTGCAGAACTTTCCCCGTGTTTGAACTCCACAATATCGCGTTGCCGTCCCACCCGCCTGTCACGGTGTACCTGCCGTTCCCTGACAAAGCAAGGGCACGCACTTCCTCGGTTTTGCTGTGTTGGAAGTCTCTCACTTGCCTCCCCGTTGATACTTCCCAAAGAGTGGCCTGACCGCCCGACCCCGTAAGTACGTTCTGCCCATCCGTTGTGATCGCGACTTCGAACGCTGCGCTAAAGGCATGTTGTATTGTTAACCGGGGGCTTTGTAGTTTGTCGCCCGGAGATACCTTAGATAGAACGTCATCGTGACCGCTTTTCGGGGTCCCATGACAATTTGCCGACACAAGCACTAAACCCAGCACGGCATGGCTGATTGTGGATATTTTTGCAGCCGCCCGATTCATTCTTTGAGGGAACAGATTGCGAAAGCAGCGCGCGCGGACCATTGTTGGTGCCGTACGCGAATCAATAAAAAGGACCCGGTATCGCAAATACGATTATGGCCCTGTTATCACGTATTTTGCCAAGAAATTATGACCAGGGAGGGGGTCGGTGACAAATGAGAATTAGTATCTCTATCGTTTGTCACCGACCCCGTTTTTCGATTCGGGCGTGGCGTCGGGTGCGCGCGTCTCTTGTAAGAACAGCCACTCGATGTTTGCCGCGTCGGGGCGCTGTTTGAGGAGCGCGGTGCTGATTCGAGTGCTTGCGGGGTGACCGGCGTGTGTTTCTTTGTAGGTGACGAGACACAGATCATGGCCCAGCCTGCGCAGCGATATATCCCCGATTTCCAGTCTGTAGTCCTTTGGCCTATTACCGTAGGCCTCGGCAAAATTGCGGATCACAGCGACTTTGCCTTCGCGTCTGCCGCTGGGATGAATCACAGTAAAGTCCTCCGCCAGCGCGTCCGCTAACCGCGCGAGGGCGGCGCCGGTGTTCGGGACGTCGCCTTTGAGCCATGCCTCAAGAAACCCATGGAGGTCGACCACCTCTGCCAAAAATAGATCTTGTGAAGCGTCTGGTTCCGATTTATTGACTTCGTGAAATCTCGGCAGGTCGCCAAAAAACGTTCGACGCGTGTAGTCGATGACTGGCCCAAGTGGTTAAACCTACGTCGTGCTTCAATGCAAAACAATTCCTAAAATATGCAAGGACTAATTGCGAAAATGCAAAGCTGGGACGACCTCAGATTCTTCCTTGCCGTCGCCCACCATGGCAGCCTCGCCGGCGCGGCGCGCGCGCTCCGGGTTAACCACTCGACGGTGTATCGCAGGCTCAACGCCTTCGAGTCGGCGGCGGGAGTGCGCCTGTTCGAACGCCTGCCAACCGGCTACGTGCTGACCGACGCGGGCGAGGACATGCTGGCAAGTGTGTCTCGGGTCGGTGAGCTCGTGGATGAGTTGGAGCGCCGACTCATGGGCCGTGATTACCGATTGAGTGGCAACATCAGGATTACCACCACCGATACCCTGGTCGAGTATTTCCTGCACCCTCACCTCAAACGGTTTCGAGCGTTGTATCCGGGCATAGTGCTCGAGTTGGCGACAGATAACCTATTCTTCGACTTATCGCGGCGGGACGCGGACGTAGCGCTGCGGCCAACCGACGATCCTCCGTCCCACCTCGTTGGCCGCAACCTGGCGTCGTTGGCTTGGGCCATTTACGGGTCTTCTGATTACCTGAATGGGCAACGGTCACCGCGCGGGGTAAACGACCTTGCCCGTCACGCGATCATCGGCGGCGACGACAGCCTCGCGGCGGTACCGGCCGTGCGTTGGTTGCGCGCGCAAGTGCCGACGTCGGCGATTGTCTATCGAGCAAGCAGCTTCGCGGTACAGTTCGCGGCAGCGCGGGCGGGGTTCGGATTGGCCCTGCTGCCTTGCGTGTTGGCAACATCAGCGCCCGACCTCAAGCGCGTACTCGGGCCTATCAAGGAGCTAACCACCGGGTTGTGGTTGTTGACGCACGCTGATCTGCGCGACACGGCGCGCATCCGCACGTTCATGGCGTTCCTGACGGACGCTATTCGAGGAGACCAAGGTCGGCTGACCGGGCGACGTTAATAGGAGAGGGGTCGGTGACAAATGAGAATTGATATGTTTATCGTTTGTCACCGACCCC
>JBFGKR010000123.1:0-6139 GCA_041576575.1 Arenicellales bacterium
ACTGCCGATGACGCATCTTACCCTCTATTCGGATGCGGACGGCATGCTGTGGACGAACGATTTACGAATTGCCGTAGAAGATCGACCTTCGATTGCGGAATTGCGCATAAAGAAAGGGAACCCGCTGGGGAATATGGCCCTCAAACGGGTCGCAGACCCCAGAGATGCCGTCGAGGATCATGTGCTGCAACGTGCGCTGCACGCGATCTTTGGTTGACGAGATTCAATAATGAACGCGATTGGTTCCGGCCTTGCCGATCTTTGGGCATCGACGTACGCGATGCCGATAATTAAAGCGGTCGTCCTACTCATTGCCGGATTACTGCTGGCGAAGCTTGCCACTCTAACCGTCGATCGCCTGTTCCGTGAACACCTGAGCAAGCATCATTTGGTTCTTGTTAAACGCGTGATTTTTTATTCGATTTTAATCATTTTCACCATTTCCGGGCTACGTGAATTGGGCTTCAAGTTACACGTTCTTCTGGGCGCAGCAGGCATACTTACAGTTGCGATTGGTTTCGCTTCACAAACCTCGGCGTCCAACATCATAAGCGGATTGTTCTTGCTGGGAGAACGTCCTTTTTCGATAGGCGACACGGTTAAGATTGGGGACACTACGGGAGAAATACTTTCCGTCGATCTCCTCGCAGTAAAGCTTCGAACTTTCGACAACTTGTATGTTCGGATTCCCAATGAGACCGTAATCAAATCCACGGTCACTACCTTATCTAAATTCCCCATACGCCGCATAGACCTTCACCTGGGCGTGGCGTACAAAGAAGATCTGAATAAAGTGCGGTCGCTGCTGTTCGACGTGGCAGATCGAAATCCGTTGTGTCTTGAGGAACCCACGCCGCTCTTGATCTTCAAAGGTTTTGGAGAATCCTCGATCGATCTGCAATTCTCCGTTTGGTGTCAAAGGGAAAAATTTTTGGAGCTGAAAAACAGCATCCAAATCGAAATCAAAGAGAGATTCGACGAGGAGAAAGTCGAGATCCCATTTCCGCATCGAACGTTATACTCAGGCAGCGTAACGGATCCGTTTCCCGTACTCGTGGAGTCGAAAGCAGAACGTCCGTGACAATACGGCCGCTCCGCGGCGATAAAGTCACGTCTCGAGAATGCAGTACGGATTTGGGTTCTCGAGGTTGGTGATTGTCGACGTAGCGTCTTGGTCTTGATGCCGCACCTCAACCGAATTATTCCTGTTTGCACCCGTCACGGACGTAGTCCACCGCAGATGGATCGACGACAAAATTTCCTGACAGAAAACTCCTTCCGAGCAGTAGTTGGTAGTCGTAGCCAGTCCGGTTTACTAGGTTCACTTGAACGTTCTTGCTGATCCCTGCGAGACACAACTCCAAATTGACCACCGGTCGCTTCTGATTCGTTCCCATATGCCGCTTTATTCGCGCCGTTCTCGCTATGGGCCGTTCAAGGCTCAAGCGGCCGCCCCAACGATTGGACACTTCAAAACGTATCCAGGGCCGGCCCTGCCGGGAAAAAAACGACATGCCGGTCGCGCTCAGCGAGGAATGGTCTGCCCCGGTATCGATTTTTGCGCGTATTGGAAAAGCCTGCGGATGAATATAGGCGTTTTCGACCCAACCTGCGATTATTTTTTCGTCCACTCGAACGGCCGCATCGGCCGTCGATTGCCATCCCAATACGGACCCGATCAATACTGCAGCTTTCGCCCATGTACGTGTCCGCGTGATCACTATCATTTTTTTATTCCGCCAGCGGTACGGTTTCGTTGTGCTCACAACAGGTTCTTATCGTTTTGGTGGAACGAAAACGGCGGTGCGACCGCGGTACGACGTCCGGGGCCGTCGGAAACGGCTCTTCACCGCGACGACAAGCCGGGTCGCGGCGCAATGCGCGCCGCTCCGTCGGCGACCGGACAAGTTGCGCTTTCGGTTAGGGCTCGACCATCGCGCCGCGACTCCGAGCGACGCGCGAAGACTTTTAGCAACTCGCCGCCGCACAGGATCGAAGATAGATCGGTGCGGGACACCTCGCGCACAATACGGCTTGGAGTCTTACAAAAACTATTCGCACAAACCAGATGTGGGGTTCGTAAAGATGCAGCCCTACTCCTGTGTGCACGATGCACGTACCTCAAATCGCCGGGGGACGCGAAAACTTCTTGGAGTTACAAGCCGCCGAACCCCAAGCGACAATTAGTGCACTTGGATCATTCTCTCATCGGTTCCGCATGTGCCCACGTCGTCGCTCGTCACTGACGACGACCGAGTAAAGAGCGCGCGCAGTGGACAATCGCATTCCTCCCGACTGCATTGATGCGATTGGGCGCAATTCGAAAAAGATTGATCGAGGCGGACGTAGGTTCCGTTAGCGGGACAACGCTCCGTCGGTGGTATGAACATGAATCGCTTCTCTCTTTGGCTCCTCTGCAGTGTAGCGAAATTAAATTAAAAATCCACTCATTACATTGACACGAGTCAATGAAACTCCGACCGAAGGTATTCCGGGACGCGGCGGGTCGACAAGCGAGCGGTTAACAGCGGTGTCCCGGCCGTACATCGGATTGGATGTTGACGTCACAGACGTCCGAAGATGCGATGACTCCGGCGATTGCTTTTCCAAATGCGCGCATCGTGGCAAACGTAAACCTTTCACCTGAGCGGTGGCCGAAGTATTTTGTCACGCGGTAATTATCCGATTTCGGGTTCCAGCTCCGTCAGCGGCAGCGCGCCTCGCGGGTAATTGCTCGACGTGGTTCATTATTAGTCGGGGGGGTACCGTATATATTGTCTTCTGTTATATCCTGCGGCTCTTGTTCGACTCGACCGAGCGGAGACGGGATGGCGGCGCATCTCACTGACTATAAGGTACTGACCTTCGATTGCTACGGTACCCTCATCGACTGGGAAACCGGTATCTGGGATAGCCTACAACCGCTAATCATGGCAAACGGCCGCAGTGACGTGATGCGGACAGACGCGCTCGCCGTGTTTGCGCGTATCGAGCAAGCACAGCAGCACGCCACGCCCGAGATGCGATATTCGGAGGTGCTGGCGAACGTTCACGCCGCTATCGCCGCCGAATACAAGTTGACGACAACCGCCGACCTCGACGCCAAATTCGGTGAGTCCATCGCTCATTGGCCGGCCTTCTCAGACACCGCGGACGCCTTGCGTTACCTGCAGACCCGATTCCGCCTGGTTATCCTGTCGAACGTTCACCGCGAAGGATTCTCCGCCTCCAATCGGAAACTCGGAGTTGCGTTCGACGCCGTCTACACCGCAGAAGACATCGGCTCCTACAAACCTTCGCCCAGGAACTTCGAGTATCTGCTCGCAAATCTGCGCAGCAGCTTCGGTCTGCAGCCGCAGGACGTGCTGCACACCGCGCAAAGTCTTTTCCACGATCACGTGCCGGCCAAGGCGTTCAACCTCGCTAATGTGTGGATCGATCGACAAAGGCTTTCGCAAAGCGGTGATTGGGGCGCCGTTACGCCAATTCAGCAACGCCCACAGACCGACTTTGTCTTCTTTTCGATGGGTGAGATGGCTGACGCCGTTCGAGACGAAAGCACGTAAAGCGCGATCGCGTCGCCTCTTCCGTGTTCTGGAATTAATAGAAATTTGCCCGTCTAGAGAAAAGAAAGCGTTGCAGGCGAAATCAACACTCCAAAGTGTTTGCACCAGATGACCACGCTGCCGTATCTAGATAGATCTACGCCCTCGGGAATACGATAGACTTGGCTGCCTTTGAAGGCTCGCAAGCGGCCCAGGTCTACAAACATGGTCTCCGCCACATCCGTATCCGGCGTCACTTTTTCGAGCGGAACAAGGTAAACGTGAAATGCGGGCCCGGGTCCGACCTCAAAGTCCTCCTTCAAGTGCACAACATCGTTGTAGACGGTGACCGATCCCCGCCCATAATGTATTGGATCGGCGGTATTCGCATGAATAAACGCACCGTTGGCAACGGCCTGTTTGTTTTCAATGTCTTCGACGCGCTCCTGGGCGACGATATCCGCAAGGAACAGATACGGATAGATAAAAATACCGACGGCAAATCCGGCGAACGCGCCGAGCAATCCTCCTATCACAAACGAGATAAACAGTTTTTTCATAGGCACCCTCTTTGATTTGAAGTTTCCGATCTTTTACCGCCGCACGCGGCGCCGATCTCGAACCGACTACATAGCGGTTAGTATGACTGGTCTATTCCGCTAAGTCGCGCACCTTATCCGCTACGGCCTCGGCGAAGGCACCGGTGCCCGTCTTGCCGCCTAGATCGGGGGTACGGAACTCTGGCTGCGCGAGCACCGCGTCCAGGGCTTGATCGATTGTTATCCCGGCTTGGCTCAATCGAGAATCGTGGCGCCGTGTGGCAAGCCAACCCAGCAGCATTGCCGTGGAACCGATCAGCGAACTTGGATTTGCCACCGCTTTACCGGTGATATCCGGCGCCGCGCCGTGCTGAGCCTGGGCCATGGCGTGCGTTTCACCGAAGTTCAGCGACGCTCCCAATCCGAGTCCACCCGCCAATTCCGACGCTTCATCGGACAGAATGTCGCCGAACATATTCGTCGTCAATATGACGTCGAACGGCCTCGGATCTCGGATTAACAGAGCGGTCATGGCATCGATCAAGCGTTCCTCGTGCTCCACGTCGTGATATTCTGCGGCCACCTTTCTGACGCAGCGCAGGAACAACCCGTCGGAAACACGCAGCACGTTGGCCTTATGTACGGTCGTGACCTTGCGCCGCCTTTTTCGTGCAAGTTCAAACGCCTGTCGGGCGATGCGATAGGAAGCTTGTGCACTGATCTTGCGCAGCGCGATCGCCAGGTCTGCCGTGGGCATAAACTCCCCGGGTCCCTCGTACATGGAACGGTCGGCATAAAACCCCTCCGTGTTCTCGCGGACGATTACTAGATCGAAGGGCATCGTGTTGGACGACGCAATGCCGTCCCGTGTGCGTGCGGGGCGAATGTTGGCATACATATCCAGCCGTTTGCGCAATTCACCCGAGGGGTTGATACCGCCTTGCGTGCGGGGCGGATAGTCGTTGTGGGCGACCGGGCCGAGAATAACTCCATCGGCCCGCACGGCCTGTTCGATCACGTCGGCGGGGAGCGTGGTACCGTGGGACTTCAATGCCCGCAATCCGATCTCAGCCGGAACAAATCTGATGCGTAGGTCTAGAATGTCGTTGATCACCTCGAGTACCCGCAGCGCCGCGGAAGTTATCTCCGGTCCGATGCCGTCTCCTTCCAAAACCAGAAGACGTAACGGTCTGCGCTTTGACCGGTCAGTCATGCGAGGAATCGCGAGTCATTGATTGATATTGCCGTGACCGCATTGCCAGCATCGGCGAAAACGAGAGGATCAACAATACTCGAAATATGTGGTGGGCGGCCACAAAGATCGGATCAATGTGAAGCAATATGGCTATCAGCGACATTTCGGCGATGCCGCCGGGTACGAACGCCAGCAGCACTGCCGCGAATTCAAATCCCGTCACTTGGCTCGATACCCCGGCGAACAATCCCGCCCATCCAAGCAACAACAATGTTAGTATCGACGACAGAATCCAAGTCCTCAGTAGATCGTTAACGCGGGTATTGGCGAATTGAGCGCCGACGTAGGCACCCACCACCAACTGGATGAGGTCCAACAGCCAGCTGGGAGGTTTCGCAGCCGTCAACGAAGCTAGGTGGACCACGACGCTCAGAATGAGTGGCCCGAGCAGAAACGGATTGGGCAACCGCACCAGGCGCGCGAGAAATCCGCCCAGCACTGCGCAACCCAACAGCACGCCCGCATCCAGAAGCGGCATCGCGACCCACGGACTGAAGCTCGGCCGTGCAACCGCGATATCGACGCCTGCGACCACACCCATGGCCGGAGGCAACACGAGCAGTATCAACGCCAGACGGGAAGCGTGCGCAAGGGCGATGCGACGCGGGTCTCCGCCCGACGCGCTCCCGGTGACAATCCTCTCGGTGAGCCCACCGGGGATGCCCGCGTATGTCGCCGACACCACGTCGAATCCTATGATCTTGCGGCAGTAGAAAATTGCGAACGGGGACGCGGTGACCACGAACAGGGTCATCGCCGTCAATGTCAACCACCACTCCTGGGCCCGGTCGACGACGTCG
>JBFGKR010000124.1:0-6119 GCA_041576575.1 Arenicellales bacterium
CCCTGGCGGAGGCGATCGCGAATATCCTCTTGACCGAGTTCGCGATACCGTGGTGCCGAATTCGCATCAACAAAGGCGGTGCGGTACGCGGCGCCAAGGACGTGGGGGTTGTCATCGAACGCGGCCGTTCGGATTGATGCCGCGCGTCTACGTCAGCATTGGAACCAACATCGAGCGCGAAAAGAACGTTCGCTCCGCCGTAGACGCGCTGCGTCGTCGCTTCGGATCGTTGGAAGTGTCGCCTGTATACGAAAGCAAGGCGATCGGGTTCGAAGGCCGAGCCTTTTATAATCTGGTGGTGGGATTCGACACCGATATGTCCTTCGACGCCCTCAATAGCTTCCTGCGGAGCATCGAAGACGCCCACGGTCGGGACCGCAGCCGCGAGAAATTCAGCTCCAGAACCTTGGATCTGGACGTCTTGTTATACGGTGATCTGGTCGATCATCGGGCTTCTCGAGACATTCCGCGCTCGGAGATCATCGAACACGCGTTCGTGTTGCGACCGTTGAGCGATATCGCCGGCGAAACACGACATCCCGAATCGCGCAGTACCTTCGCCGAGTTGTGGCGGGACTGCAAGCATGGACTACAGCCCTTGACGCCGGTCGACATGTCCTGGTAGCCGTTGGCGTCGGGTCCCGCTTCAAGAAACGACACAGCGGCCTCCGTCCACGACCAGGATCTGCCCCGAGCTGAAAGTGGCGTCTCGCACCAGGAACACTACCGCCGCCGCGATTTCGGCGGGTGTCCCCATACGTTTCAGCGGTGTGCGCGCAATAATGCGCTGTCGCGAGACCCGGTCCTCGCTGTTCTCGGGCCAGAGGATCGCGCCCGGGGCCACGGCGTTGACGCGCACCGACGGCGCCAATTCGCGCGCCAGAGCGCGCGTGAGCATGATCAATCCCGCCTTGGCGGAACAGTATATCGGGTGTGCCTTGAGCGGTTGCAGGCCATGAATATCCGCGATGTTGACGATACAGCCGTGGTGCTTTTGCAGCGCCGATGCCGCCGCTTGGGCGAGAAAAAACGGCGCCCTCAGATTCGTCCCCATCAATTCCTCCCACTGGTCCCGGGTGGCGTCCCCCAAGGGAGTCGGGTAGAACGTCGAGGCGTTGTTGATCAGTGCATCCAAGCGTCCGAAAGCGTGTACCGTCTCCAATAGGATGTCGTCGGAGGTGTCTGTCTTCATGATATCGCCCTGCACCAGCGCGGCGGAGCCCGGGCGCGCGGCATTGAGTTCGCTTTGCAGCGTCAGGGCGTCCTCTTCGGAAGAGCGATAGTGAATCATGACGCGCATGCCTTCGGCATGAAGCCGCCGCGTGATTTCTCGGCCGATGCGCCGTGCTCCACCCGTAATCAGCGCCGCCTTGTCGGTGAGCGGGTTATCTTGCATTATGCGGGGATCTCGTCGTTGTCGAGCTGGCAATAATAGCGTCGTTTATAGCCGATCTTCGTCCGATCCAGAAGCCTTGATGATCCGTTCTTTCTCCCGTAAGCCCGAATCGCTTCGATTACCGCCACTCTCCGCGGAAGAGCGGCGGCGCAGCGAGCGTGTGACAGACATCCTCATAGACGAAATTCAACGAAACGGTGGCGTCATAGATTTTGCGCGTTTCATGGAAGTGGCGCTATACGCTCCAACTCTGGGTTACTACTCCTCCGCGAGCCCGAAGTTCGGGGAAAGCGGAGACTTCGTAACTGCGCCGGAGCTGGGAAATCTGTTCGCCCGATGTCTCGCGCGCCAAATCATCGAGGTGTTCGAAAAGATAGACGGTGTTTCCGTATTGGAGGCCGGGGCGGGCAGTGGGCGGCTCGCCGCCGATCTGCTCGCCGAATTGGATCGACGGGGCCGGCTGCCACAGCGCTATCAGATCCTGGAGACGAGTCCGGCGTTGCAGGCGCATCAACGGCGGTTGCTTCGCAAAGCCGGCCCTCGCCGGTTTGACAGGGTGGAATGGCTGACGTCATGGCCTACCAATTTTCGTGGCGTGGTAATCGGGAACGAATTTCTCGATGCCTTACCAGTTCGGCGTTTTCGCGTCACCAATTCCGGGACACGTTGGTTGGGCGTGGGATGGGACGGTAGTCGCTTCGTCGAAATCGAGGCGGAAGCAGTCGACGGCGCGCTCGCGGAGCGGCTCGAGCGTCTGCATTTGCCGGAGGGTTACGCCTCCGAATGGCACCCCCAGGCCCAAGCATGGGTGCGTTCCGTAGCCGCCGCCTTGGAGGCGGGCGTTGTCTTCTTCGTGGACTACGGATTCCCCGCGCACGAGTTCTATCACGCCGACCGCAACCAAGGCACGTTGATGTGTCACTACCGTCATCTCTCGCACACCGATCCCTATGTGCATGTCGCCGCGCAGGATATCACTGCCCATCTCGATTTCTCCGCGGTCGCCGACGTAGCTCAACAGGCCGGCTTGGAGATATTGGGATACACCCAACAGGCGTCGTTTCTGCTGGCTCTGGGGCTCACGCAATTAATTCAGCAAGAAGAACAGGAATCGACGCAGAACCGGCTCGCGTTGACGCAACAAGTGAAGAAGTTGGTGTTGCCTTCGGAGATGGGGGAATTGTTCAAAGTCATCGCATTGGGTAAGGAGGTGCGCGCACCGTTGGCCGGTTTCGCGTTGTCCGATCACCGGGACCGCCTGTAGTGGACTGGTTACAGGCAACGCTGCTGGCTGTGATCCAGGGGCTGACAGAGTTCCTTCCTATATCCAGTTCCGCACACCTCATTCTGCTGCCTTATCTTTTTGGCTGGAACGACCAGGGGTTAGCCTTCGACGTCGCCGTACACGTCGGCAGTCTGCTTGCGGTGCTCGTCTATTTTCGACGGCAAATCGCCGATCTCGCACTGGGCTGGTGGGCGCACGTCGCCGCGGGTAAAGCCAACGGGGAGTCCCGCCTGGCCTGGGCGGTGTTGCTCGCAACCTTGCCGACCGCGCTCTTGGGGTGGGTCTTGCACGCGTGGATCGAGGCTCGACTACGGACGCCCCTGGTGATCGCTGCGGCGACCCTGTTTTTTGCCCTGCTGCTCGGATGGGCCGATCACCGTTCGGCGCGCGCGCGAACCGAATACGCCATCACCTGGCGGGATATCATAGTGATAGGTTGTGCCCAGGCCCTCGCTTTGGTGCCGGGCACTTCCCGCTCCGGCATCACTATGACGGCGGCGCTGTGGATGGGTCTAACGCGCAAAGCCGCGGCGCGATTTTCCTTCCTGCTTTCGATCCCGGTCATCGCACTGGCCGGAGGACGCAAAACCTACGACTTGATTGTCGCGCCCGGGGCCGCACCCTGGATGCTGGTGCTGTTCGGAGCACTGCTTTCCGGCGTCACCGCGTTCCTCTGCATTCACTGGTTTCTGAAGCTGATTGAACGCATGGGCATGCAGCCGTTCGTGGTATATCGGGTGATTCTGGCGCTCGTTCTTTTCTGGATATACTGGTAGGTCGGCGGCGACCGGTGGCTGGGGAGCATCTACGCGGACGACAGCCGCGTTGTTTGTCCGGAAAACGTCGCCATGCGCGGCGTTGTAATTCTACGTCGTTTATTGAGTGGGATTGTTCCGCTTTAATTTTTCAATCGCGCGACACCGGCGCCTGTGAATCTCCTCGGATATTTTCCGCCCCTCAAGCGTCGCCGCAATAGAGGAGTTATCGATCGCGGAAGCCGCTTGGTAATAGTTCCAGAGCAGCCCTGCCTGCGGGTAGTCGAGGTTCTCGAATCCGGTGCGTCCGCGCATGTCGGCCTCGCAGGCGAGCAGGAACTGTTGCAGGCGTTTGGGTCGGTGAAAGGCGCGCAGGCTTTCCAGCAGGCGGACGACGGTCGAGGGTTTCAGCGCCGCGATGCGGTGCACCAACAGGTGGTGTTCGCACACCGCCAACGCGAGGTCGCGGTATTCATTGGGTACCCGTAGCCGGCGGCACAGCTCGCGGATGGGTTGCAGGCCGCGGCGGGCGTGATCGCGATGGCTGGGCCATTCCGACTCGGGAGTGCCGCATTTCCCAAGATCGTGGACCAGCGCCGCAAAGCCCACCTGGGGGTCATTGCTCAATCGCGCCGCTTGGTCGACGACAAGCATGACATGGAGACCGCTGTCCACTTCGGGGTGGTATTTTCTCGGCTGCGGAACTCCAAACAAGCAATCGATCTCGGGAAAAATACAAGCCAACGCTCCGCAATTGCGCAGTTCGCGGATAAACAGCGAAGGACGCGGCTCGCCGAGCGCGGAGCGCAGTTCATTCCATACGCGTTCCGGCACCAAGGCGTCGACCTCGCCCTCCATCACCATGCGGTTCATCAAGGATCGTGTTTCTTCGGCGACCGTGAATCCGTAACGCGCGGCAAACCGGGCCACTCGCAGTATTCGGACGGGATCCTCCGCAAATGCTTGGGAGACGTGCCGCAGCAGACCGTTGTCTAAATCCTCTTTGCCGCCGAAGTAATCGATGAGGCGCCCGTCGCGGGTCTCGGCCATCGCGTTGATGGTTAAATCGCGTCGCTCCAGATCCTCCCGGAGCGTGATGGTCGGCGACGTGTCGAAGGTAAATCCGGCGTATCCGGGCCCGGTTTTTCTCTCGATCCTGGCCAAAGCGTACTCTTCCTTCGATTCCGGGTGCAAAAACACGGGGAAATCCTTACCCACCGGCTTGAAGCCTCGCCTCGTCAACATTTCGGGCGTGGCCCCCACGACCACCCAATCCCGGTCTTTGACGTCGAGACCGAGCAACCGGTCTCGTACCGCACCGCCGACGAGATAGGCTTCCAAATCATCAGTCGGGTCTGGCATAGTTCCTGCAACCCCGATTCTTCGAAGTGTCTGGTAGTGGGAGTCTTTGCATTGTGCGCTCGCTGATGCTGTGTGGTTTCATGTTACTGGGGACGGTCGCCCTGCTCGCAGGTTGCAGCACCGTAGGATACTACGCCCAATCGATCGGTGGGCAGTGGGAAATCCTGTCTAGGAGCCGAGAGATCACGGAGGTGTTAGAGGATTCCAGGAATAACGCATTTCTGCAAAAGAAACTGAATTTGGTCTTGCAAATACGACGATTTGCCACCGAGGTACTGCATCTCCCCGATAACGGCAGCTACACTCGGTACGCCGATCTCGGGCGGCCCTATGCGGTGTGGAACGTCTTCGCCGCCCCGGAGTTTTCGACGACGCCGCACACTTGGTGCTTCCCGGTCGTCGGATGCGTGGTGTATCGGGGCTATTTCAAGGCCGAGCACGCGCAGCGTTTCGCCGCGTCGTTGAAATCGCGGGGTATGGACGTGTTCGTCGACGGCGTGCCGGCGTACTCCACGCTGGGTTGGTTTGCCGATCCGATACTCAATACGGTAATGCGCTTTTCCGAGGTGGATCTTGCGGGTCTGGTCTTCCACGAATTGGCGCACCAAGTGGTCTACGTGAAGGACGACTCGATGTTCAATGAGTCGTTCGCGACGGCGGTTGAACTCGAAGGGGTCAGGCGATGGTTGCAGAGCAAAGGGGACGACGTGCGCAGCGCTGCGTACCGGGAGAGAAAGCGGCGCGATCGGAACGTGATCGCTTTGATCTTGCAACACCGGGACCGCCTGTCCCGCATATATGAATCAGACAGGGACGCCGCGTGGATGCGGCGCGAAAAACAGGCGGTCATCGCGGGACTGCAACGGGAGTTCCGCGATCTGGCCGCAGCGTGGCCGGACTACGACCGCTTCAAGGCGTGGTTTTCGACCCCCATCAACAACGCGAAGCTTGCGGCGGTGGCCGCTTACCAAGACTTTGTGCCGCACTTTGAGGCGTTGCTCGCGGGGACGCACGGTGACCTGCGTCGCTTCTACAAGGAGGTGCAGCTGTTGACGCGACTCAGCCGATCCGAGAGGACAAACCGCCTAAAGCAAGGCCGCGTATTCTCGGCGGCGCAGAATCCCGGGCGGCCGCTTCGGCTGGCTAACCGCAGATCAACGGCGGGCGAGTTTGCGGAATAGGTCCAACGGTTGCGAGCGTTTCTGCAGGTATGCGGGGGCGACCGCCTCCAAAGACGACGGTGTTATCTCGAAGACGTCCGGGAATCCCCCGTCGCAAATACTGTCGATCTTCATCGAATTGTAGTTGTCTAGCGTGAACG
>JBFGKR010000125.1:0-6102 GCA_041576575.1 Arenicellales bacterium
TAGCGGCTCGGCACGCGAGTGGGAGCACATCTTCCGCGGCGCGGGCTACGTTGCCGGCGTATCGATCAAGCCGGTCGCCGATGACTTCGGGTCGAGCGACCAGACGAGTTTTCTGGAACGGGGAGTGCCCGCAGTGCAGCTGTTTTCCGGGCCCAACGCGGATTACCACCGGCCCAGCGACACCGCCGATAAGATTGATTTCGAAGGGATGGTGCAGGTAGCCTCGGTGGTGAAAGAGGCCATAGAGTATCTTGCTTCGCGACCAGAGCCGCTCCAGGCCGTAGGATCGGCCGATAGCACGGGCGGTTCCACCGATGCACCCGGTCGCCGCGTATTGCTGGGTACGGTGCCGGATTTTGCCTTTGCGGGGCCGGGTGTGCGGTTGTCGGACGTGATCGCCGGCAGCCCGGCACAACGTGCAGGCTTGAAGGCTGGGGACGTTATCGTTCGCCTCAACAACAGCGCAATAGCGGACCTCGAGAACTTTTCGCGAACACTGAAGACCTTACACGCCGGCGACCGAGTGACGGTGGTGTTTGTGCGCGCGGGTCGAGAGCAAGCGGTGACCGCCACCGTGGTGGCGCGATGACGGGCGACCATCGGTATTCGGCGGCGTGCTGCGCGCGGTGAGACTTCGAGTTCACGTCGAATTTCGGCTCCCGACTTTGGGTATAAGAACTTTTCTCCATAGGTAACTGCCCATGTATTACGCAAGTGTGTTCGCGTGCTGTGTCGCGCTGACGATTATTGTTTCCGCGCCGCAGGCGCAAGCCCAGACCGACTCCGTGCAGTCGACCGGTGTCGACTACGACGAAACACATCTGAAGAACATCAGGCAGCTCACGTTCGGCGGGCAAAATGCCGAGGCCTACTTCTCTCACGACGGGACCGAATTGATTTTTCAATCCACGCGTGACGGCCGCGGCTGTGATGCCATATATCGCATGAACACTAAGGGGTCGAACGTCCGCATGGTGTCCACGGGCGAGGGCGTAACCACGTGTGCGTTCATTGCCCCCGACAACCGATCCGTGATTTACGCGTCTACGCATCTGGGCGGTGCGCAATGCCCGCCCAAGCCCGACTACTCCCGCGGCTACGTGTGGCCGTTGTACGAATCCTACGATATCTTCAAAGCGGACGCAGACGGACGCGCACTGCAAAGACTCACCCACACCCCGGGTTACGATGCGGAGGCGGTATTCTCTCCCCAAGGCGATCGCATCGTTTTCACGTCCGTGCGCACCGGCGATCTCGAGCTCTTTCTCATGAAACCGGACGGGTCCGGCGTGACGCAAGTGACGCAAGAAGTCGGCTACGACGGGGGGGCGTTTTTTTCCTTGGACGGGGAATGGATCGTGTGGCGCGCCTCGCGTCCTCAGGGTGAAGCCCTCAACGACTACCGGACATTATTGGCACAAGGGTTGATACGCCCGGGTAATCTTGAAATCTTCATCATGAAGCTCAGCGAGGGCAAACCCATTCAGCTCACCGACAACGGCGCCGCCAATTTTGCGCCATACTGGCATCCGGACGGTTCACACGTGATATTCGCGTCCAATATGCAGAACCCCAAGGGCCGTAATTTTGACTTATTTCTCATCAACGTCGAATCCAAAGAAATAGAACGCGTCACCAATTATCCCGGTTTTGACAGCTTCCCGATGTTCTCACACGACGGCAGGAAACTGGTGTTCGCATCCAATCGTAACGGTAGGGTACGCGGTGAAACCAACGTCTTCATCGCGGATTGGGTCTGGTAGCGCAGGTGTGGGCATGCCCCAGACACGGCGGAACGTATTGAAAATGCGCTTCGCGCGCCGATATCCTTGGAAAACCGCCGTTCCGCGTCCATAGTAATATGCAAGCCTTACACATCGGCTGTCCGAGTTGCCTCGTTGTCAATCGTGTGCCGCGCGATAAGCCGGCGCTTAGAGCGATGTGCGGGAAATGCGGCGATCCCTTGTTCCCTGGCAGGCCGATCGAACTCACGTCGGAGAATCTTGAACAGGTGGTCAACAACACCGACGTTCCTATCGTTATCGATTTTTGGGCAACCTGGTGTGGGCCTTGTCAGATGTTTGCACCGGTATTTGCGGAGTCGGCGAAAGTATTGGAACCGCAAGTGAGACTGGCGAAGCTTGATACCGAAGCCCACCCACATTTGGCGGCGCGTTTCGGTGTGCGCAGCATACCGACTTTGATCGTCCTCAAACAGGGCCGTGAAATCGAGCGACAGTCGGGCGCGCTGAACGCATCGCAGTTCCAGGCGTGGGTAAGGAAGGTGTCCGGGTCCTAGCCTCGATATCCGGACACTCGATATTGCTGACGGCGAAACCTCGGGGGAAAGCAGTGCGGCGCCGGGGCCATGCTGCATTATAATGCTCCGGCTGTGCCGCGATCATTCCCGGGTCGCAGTTTCTTTATTTGCAACCAAATCGTTACCCGCTGTGTCTGACGTTGCCAACTCGAAACGGGATCGACAAATGGACACGAAAGAGTCCGAGACACGATCGTTAGAGATTTCGATCGATCGCGGTCGCGCGCTGCTGTTTATCTTTATTGCCTGCGTTGCACTTGAGATGCTGTTTTTCGTCCTCGATCTCTTCGTCAATTATCAGCGAGGCGCCGAGTCCAGGGCGATACGCCGAATTTTCAACACGGCCCGCGAGGGGAGCCTGCCCTCCTGGTTTGGTGTAACACAGACATTCGTAATCGGCATGGTCGCGCTCCTCAATTTTGCGTTATTGAGACGACTCCGTGCTCCCACGTGGAGGCGCACAGGCTGGATGATTCTGGCCGTGACGTTTATCTATTTGTCAATGGATGACGGAGCCAAGATCCACGAGCGCTTGGGAACGGCCTCCAAGTCGTTCGATCTCACCAGCGGTGCGGTGGCGGCCTATCCCAGCTATGCGTGGCAGGTGGTTGTGGGACCGGTATTCTTGGCCGTCGGCCTGTTCATGGTTTATTTTTTGTGGAGGGAATTGGAAAGGTTTGTTGATCGCTTCGCCGTGATGTCTGCGCTAACGTGCCTGGCAGTGGCAATCGCCATGGACTACGTGGAGGGCCTCGACGGCGGCTATGCCCTATTGATCGAGAATTTCGGCTGGAGCGAAAGCGCGGTCAAACATTTTGCCAAATCCATCGAGGAAACGCTGGAGATGTTCGGCATGACAATCTTGCTCGTGGTATTTCTAGGCCATTCGATGCGTCTCAGCACTTCCGTCGTGATCCAATTCCAAGGACCGGCACCGTCGCACGGCGATTGACTACATCGCGGCGCAGATATTGTGTTTGCACCCTTTGCCGAATTACGGGGGTTAGGCGGCGTGGTGATTCCGGTCTAACAGAAGAGACTTGCAAAGGGCATCTCTGATTGCCCGGCGTGTGGTCTTCCCCAGCTCGTGGGTTTCGCAGACGTCATTGGTGAACGTCACTACTCGTAGAAACGGAGAATCTTTATAGTTTTCCTGACCCGCCTTCCATCGTTTGTACCAAGCGGTGCATTCGCTTGCAGACAGATGCGGCAACAGCGATTCCACGATCGCGCTGTACTCCGAGTTATTGTCTCCCTCCGGCGAGGTCCTCTTCGTGCGAATACGCTTGAACATGTGTACCCCTGAGGATACAAATTCAGTGGTTTCTGCGCGGACCCAAGCGCCGCTCATCAGGCCGAAATTGCAGGTCTTCGTGCGGCTGCGTATGCTTGCGCACTAAAAAAAGTCCACAGATTGGACTACGTTTACCAAGTATAGATTATGCAAGACGATACGCTAGAGCGGTCACCCCGAATTCTCAGCGGCACCAACCGGCGTGCTCGGTACGGGACGGGGCCGAGCTCCCAGGATTCGGTGCCGTCCAGATCCGTAGATAGCCCCAATCGGACCCTGCCAAGCCGCAGATCGCTGCGCTTCGTGATCGCCGTAGGCTTGGTTCTGCTTCAGGTTGTTACCGTGTCGGGCATCCTCGTATCCCAACGCCTCAACGAACAGCGCGCTTTGCGAACCCATATGATGCGGATCATGGACGGTGTCATAGACGAGATCCAGGAGAACGCGCAGGGTTTTTTATTGCCGGCGCAAAACGTCGCGGTACTCTCGAAACGGCTGTTCCAGAGCGGCTGGTTGGATTGGGCGCGGCGCGGCCAATTGGAGACCTATTTCATTGAACAACTGCGCGTAGTTCCACAGATCGACGCCGTGTATTTCGCGGACTTACACGGCCAGTATCTCATGGTGCAACGCAACGACATAAACCGGGAAAGCGCCTATATGGTCAAGACCATCGAAATCCGTGACGGTCTTCGGAGTGGGCAAAGCCGAGATTTGGACTTGTCGTTACGAGTCGTCGGGCTCGTTGAAGACACCCGTGACGCGTACGACCCGCGCGTTCAACCCTGGTACAAGAACGCATTGGCCACGAAGGAATTAATATGGACCGACCCGTACCTATTCTTCACCTCAAATCGACCCGGCATCACGAGCGCGACTCCGGTGTTCGATGATCACGGCTCCGTCAGCGGAGTCGTCGGAGTGGACATTCAGATTGGCATGCTTTCAGATTTTCTCACCCGACAGAATATGGGCAGTGCCGGATCGTCCCTGATCATCAATCGTCAAGGCGATTACATCGCCCACTCCGATTTCGATCGCATCCGCCGCGGCGGAGACGCCATCGAGGTGGGCAGCTTGACCATCGACGAAATCGACGACCCCGTAGAAAGGGCGGCGGTTGCGGTTTTTCAAGATCCGAGCGAGCTTTTGAATTTCGCCTGGCTAAAGGTCGAGGACAGGATGCAGACCGCTTTTCCCGTCGATGGGCAGCGGTTCCATACGATCTTCAAACCTTTTCCGAAGCAAAGCCCATGGCCATGGGTCATCGGCGTGTACGCGGCCGAGTCCGATTTCATCGGGCCGATTCAACGCGGCGAACGAAACAAGATGATCGGGGCGATAGTGGTCAGCGCGGGAATAACCTTGGTGGCGTTTTTCCTAGCAAGGCGATACATGCAACCGGTCGTCGCGCTTCGCGACGAAGTAGATCGGGACGTGCTCACGGGAATTCACAACAGACGCAGTTTGTTTGAAACCGCAGGACGACTCGTCGAAGAAGCGCGTCGCCGGAAGGAGCCGCTGTCCGTGATCGTCGTCGATATCGACCAGTTTAAGACCTTCAACGATACATACGGCCATATCGTCGGCGATGAGGTCATTCTCGCCGTGGTAAACCGCTTGAAGGCAGCGGTGATTGGAGGCGATCTGTTGGCGCGTTATGCCGGTGACGAATTTGTTTTGCTTCTCCCCGGCGCGCCTGTGCACGTCGCGCGCAACGTCGCCGAGCGATTGCGGGCCACGATCGCCGAATCGCCCATCAAAACCACCGCGGGTGAGATTGCGGTAACCGTGAGTCTGGGCGTATCGGAACTGACGCCGACAATCGAAGACTTCGAAGGTTTTTTCGACGATGCGGACCGGGCCCTGCGCGCTGCCAAGAAAGAGCGCAACCGGGTCGTGATCGCCGCGGACACCTTCTCCTCAGACGGCCTGACAGCGGTTCCCCAGACGGCGCACGAGCCGGTTTAGGGGCGCGATCGAGCGACGCCAGACAAGGCGCGTATCCCTTTGCTAAGCCTCAGGTCGTAAAGCGTTCCACTTACTTATTTCGAACAGGAGCCGGATCCCGTGGTTGTCGCCCCGTTGCGCCGGCAGATTGGTCTTAGCCCGATGCCACGGACGGCAGGCCCGCCAGCGCCATCGCCACCTCAGATTCGTCGTAGTCTTGGTCGTACAGTCTGCCGGCGAAATAATCGGAATACGCTTGCATGTCGAAATGGCCGTGGCCGCACAGGTTGAAGAGTATCGCCTTGCTGGTTCCGGATTCCTTGCATTGCAGTGCCTCGTCGATGACGGCCCGCACGGCGTGATTGGCCTCCGGGGCGGGGACGATGCCTTCCGCCTTCGCGAACGTGATCCCGGCTTCGAAACATTGCGCCTGAACGTAGGCGCGTGGCTTGATGATCCCGAGATCCGAGAGTTGGCTCACGAGGGGGGCCATGCCGTGATAACGCAAACCGCCGGCATGGAATCCCGGCGGCACGAA
>JBFGKR010000126.1:0-6066 GCA_041576575.1 Arenicellales bacterium
AGCGACGGGTAGAGCGCGCGCCCGGATCCGGAACGAAAGGTCCTGTATCTCGTCCGACACGATGAACGTTGCTTTTGCTGGTTTGTCCTGCCAATACATCAGTTTACAGGTAGTCTCTTTTGAATTTTTTCTCGGTCGAACCACCAGTCGTCCTGCACCATGACATCTATCACGTTGCGCAGTCGTACCAGAAACTTTGCGGGATCGTTGAGTTCAAGTTTCTTCATCCAGGCATCGAACTCCTGTTGATTCGATACGCCGCCATGCCTGCGGGCAACGGTGCCTAACATTTGCATGGCGAAGAAATACAGGTTCCCACGGGAGGGTTCGCTCGCCCGCAGATCCACGACGTAGGCAGCAGTGGAAGCCGCGACCGCGCCACCGTCGGAATTGTCGGGAGTCTCATCGACGATGTGTTGCAGCATGGTCAATGTCAGTTCGGGATCGATAGGAAACGTGACCGCCAGCCAAACGCCCTGTCCGAGGGCGCTGAGTGAGAGTTCCTGATCACAGCGGAACAAAATATCATACGCCTGCACCGCGCGCTCCCAGAGTTTGTGTTCTATATACACGTCGATGGTCGGTCGGACCGCACCCCAAGCTTCTTCGTCGCGATCCAAAGACGTGAGCATATAACCCCTTTCCATCTGAAGGTCCGCGCGTCGAATCGGGTCCCCGTCGGTGCCCAGTTCCTGCAAGCGCTCCTGCACCGCGTGGAGTCTCGATTGCGCAACCGCGCTCGAAGCAGACGAAAATTCTCCGCTCTCCCCGACCAGATCAATTTTCTCGCTATCCCGGTGTTTCATAGAGAGTTATGCCTTCCGTGCCGATTCAATATTCCGACGAGGCCGCGGTGAACGCCGCCTCGAGACGGTCCTCCCAATTCTCCGGTGTGTCCTCGAAAGGGGGTTTGATGTCCATTCGAAAGAAGCGTTCACCGCGTCGTGCCTCGGCTTTGACCACCGACAGCAGAGACTCAAAGGATTCTAGTTCGTGATGCTGCAGTAATATTTCACTGAGCCATAGCATTTTTTTGCCTGTCAAATCTCGGCTATGTCTGGCGCGCACACACGTTCGTAGTAGCGCGCGCGATACATTAACCGGCCCGGAGAACGACCATTGATGAACGCGGAACGATTATGCAGCACGTTATTGCAAACTATTCCCTCATTTGCGCGCAAACGATATCGCAATTTGTGAGGTGACGGCCGCGAAAGCGTGTCGAACAAAAACTCAACAGCCTTTCGCGTCAAAGTATCATTGCGCCAGCGAATCGAGCGTGTGCGTGCGGTGTAGCGCATGTGCAAGCGACCCGTGGTCGGGTCAACGGAAAAAACGGGGCCGCTCTGGGCTTGCCGAATCTCGGCGGCGTTGCTGCGGCAGGCGGGAATCGACATCGCCGAGGGGTGCATGAGGGCGCGTATGAAGTCGGGATTCTTTTCCCGAATTTGTATGTACACAGCTTCGGGGTCCAGGAATTCGTTGGTGCCGCCGTCTACCGCGGGGTGTACGCAGTGCAAGACAAATGCACGGATGCTCTGATCCGGCGCGTTGTAGTAACCGTCCGTATGCCAATTCAATGGACGGTCGGAATAGGGTATGAACCCCGATTGAATACCTCCGGACCGGGATTGGATCGAGCTCACACTGTCGTTGTCCGCGCATAGATTATGGTCTAAGTGTTTCAGTCCGAGCTGCAGGCCGAATTGACGGAGGTCGAGCTTGTCCATGGGTTTCGAGCTTCGATATATCGCCATGTTGGCGTCTCGGCACCTGTGGATTAATGCGTTTCGCTCCGCGCGGGTCAGCGCCCGGGGGTCGTCGATATCAACGATAAGATTTTGCGCCATGCCGGTAACCTGAGCGAGCTTCCAGTCGCGCCACGCCGCGTAGGCGCTTTGGTTCTCAAGACTGAAGGCGCTGCCGGCGTATGCGCGTTGCCGATAATGTGTGGAGGTTGTCGCCATGGTCGTAGTCGGCGCGAATTGTAGTCGAGGCCGCGCACAGCGTTAACCCGGCTGAGGGGGTAGGACGCAGTGCGTCGATGCGGCGAATTCGTTGCCCCGCTACCGGGAGGTTCTTTGCGAGCGACGCGATCAATACCTCTATTTATCATGATGTTGCGCATGTTCGCGCAGGCTCTGAAGTGGGGCTCGAATACGCGAAATAAACACACGTATCCCATATGGGATAGTGGAGCTGCCGCATTTTCCCCCAAGTGGAGAGTGCGTCGCGTGGCAGAACTGCATAGAATCTGCGGTTGCGATTTTTTTGGCATCGGGGCGGCGCATTGGCCATCGATTGGTGATTCCGGCCGACCGACGTCCCGAATTACGACGATTCCCGCGACCCGGATGCACGACTGACGAGGAGAGCTCAACCGTGGCGAAACCGAACCATGAAACTCCGATGCTCGATGAACTGGAGAACGGCCCGTGGCCAAGCTTCATCTCGGGTATCAAGCGGCTGCGAGATAGGCACGCCGACGAACGAATAAATGGAATGGCCAACGACCTGCTCGGCCAGCTAGAACACTCCTACGAAACCCGCAAAGGTTACTGGAAGGGCGGGACCGTGAGCGTGTACGGCTACGGTGGCGGGATCATCCCCCGATTTTCCGAGGTGGGTAAACAATTCCCCGAATCCAAGGAATTCCACACGCTGCGTGTACAACCCCCGGCCGGCAACTTTTACACCACCGACATGTTGCGACAGCTGGCGGACAGCTGGGAGAAATGGGGATCGGGATTGGTGACCTTTCACGGTCAAACTGGAAACATCATGTTCATCGGCGCGACCACGGAAAACACCCAACATTTTTTTGATGAAATCAATGAATACGGTTTTGATCTCGGAGGTGCCGGTCCTTGCGTGCGCACGGCGATGTCCTGCGTCGGAGCGGCCCGCTGCGAACAGTCGTGCGCCAACGAACACAAAATCCATCGCACGCTGGTGAACAACTTCACCGACGACGTTCATCGCCCCGCTCTGCCGTACAAGTTCAAATTCAAGGTTTCCGGTTGTCCCAACGATTGCGTCAATTCCATCGAGCGCGCGGACTTTGCGGTAATCGGAACCTGGCGCGACGACATCAAGATTGATCAGGCGGAGGTCAAGGCGTTCGTCGACAGGAAGGGACGCCAATACATCATCGATAACGTACTCACCCGTTGTCCCACAAATTGTATGTCCTTGGCCGACGACGACACCCTCGAAATCGACGACCGAAATTGCGTGAAGTGCATGCATTGCTTGAATGTGATGCCGAAAGCGTTGTCACCGGGTGATGACAAAGGCGTTACCGTACTGCTGGGAGGGAAACGCACATTGAAGATCGGTGATCTGATGGGGACGGTAATTGTGCCGTTCATGAAGTTGGAAACCGAAGAAGACTACGAGCGTCTCACGGAGCTTGCGGAGGAGACGATCGACTTCTGGGCGGAGAACGGACTCGAGCACGAGCGCTGTGGTGAGATGATCGAGCGGATCGGTTTGGTGAACTTTCTCGAGGGAATAGGCGTTGACGTCGACCCCAACATGGTGTCGCACCCGCGCGAATCGTCGTACGTCCGCATCGACGGTTGGGACGAAGAGGCCGAAAAATGGTTCCAGCGCAAAGCCGAAGTCAAAGCAGCGGCGAGCGCCTGACACATCAGCGAAATCGCTGACTGAAAACGCGGGCAGCTCAATCTTCACCATCACAGCGTAAATACGAAAGCAGGGCTTTTGGAGGTCACCATGGCGCGAACCGAGATGCGCACGCCTATCGAATCCGGTTGTCCGGACGGTTTCCAATACATGCATCCCGTGATGCTCAAGAATTTCGGGCAGTGGAAATATCACGAGCATCCCAAGCCGGGCGTGCTACGACACGTCGCCGAAAGTGGGGACGAAATATGGACGGTCAAAGCCGGGACACAACGAATTCTAGATGTGTTCACTCTTCGCAAATTGTGCGAAATCGGCGACCGCTACGCCGACGGGCATGTGCGATTCACCATTCGCAGCAACATCGAATACATGGTCGCGGAGGAATCGAAAGTCGAGCCGCTGATCAACGCGTTGAGCGAGGCCGGTTTTATCGTCGGCGGCACCGCCAACTCGGTGGCGATGATTTCACACACCCAGGGATGGTTGCATTGCGACATCCCGGGCACCGATGCTTCCGGTGTGGTGAAATCGATGATGGACGAGCTGGTTGACGAGTTCAAGAACTGCAACATGCCAAATCGGGTTCATATCACCACGTCCTGCTGCCAGATTAACTGCGGTGGTCAAGGCGATATCGCCATCAACGTGCAACATACCAAGCCTCCGAAAATTAACCACGACCTCGTCGCCAACGTGTGCGAGCGCCCGTCGGTGGTGGCGCGTTGTCCGGTAGCCGCAATCCGCCCGGCGCAGGTCAATGGTAAACCCACGCTGGAAGTGGACGAGAAAAAATGCATTTGTTGCGGCGCCTGCTATCCTCCCTGCCCTCCGATGCAGATCAACGACCCGGAACATACCAAGCTGGCGATCTGGGTGGGAGGCAACCACTCTAACGCGCGCAGCAAGCCCAGCTTCCAAAAATTGGTGGCAGCGGGCATCCCCAATAACCCACCGCGTTGGCCGGAAGCGACGGCCATCGTCAAAAATATCCTCCGCACTTACAAAGAGGACGCAAAGGACTGGGAACGCATTAACGATTGGGTCGAACGCATCGGCTGGCCTCGATTCTTTGAATTGACCGGACTGCCGTTTACCAAATATCACATCGACAATTGGCGCGGTTCTCGAAAGAGTCTCAACGCCTCGTCCTACATTCGGCTGTAAGCGAGGGTGGGCATGAAATTCGGAATCCTGGTAAATGAAGGGCCGTACCAGCATCAAGCGTCCGACACCGCGTTGAATTTCACCAAGGCGGCGCTGCAAAAAGGGCACGAAATCGAACGCGTCTTTTTTTATCACGACGGCGTGAACAACGGTACCCGGCTGACCACCCCCCCTCAAGACGATCGAAATATCGTCAAACAGTGGACTGAACTGGCGAAGGAGCACGACCTCGATCTGGTCGTGTGCGTCGCCGCGGCGCAGCGGCGTGGAATCGTTGATCCGGACGAGGCGAAACGACACGGAAAAAACGCCGACAACATCGCCGAGGGTTTCCGGATATCGGGCCTCGGTCAGTTGGTCGAAATGGGGATAA
The DNA here is from genome assembly GCA_041576575.1 of Arenicellales bacterium. Taxonomy (GTDB): domain Bacteria; phylum Pseudomonadota; class Gammaproteobacteria; order Arenicellales; family JAANXG01; genus CALZGZ01. Next base: position 5,189 of record JBFGKR010000126.1, read on the forward strand.
AGTCCGACCGCGTGATGGTATTTGGAGACTGAGAGGCTACCATGGCAAAAGAAGTAAAAAAGTTCATGTACGTGAACCGGAGGGCTCCCTACGGGACTATCTACGCGCTGGAGGGATTGGAAGTGGTGCTGATCGGCGCCGCCTTCGATCAGGATGTCAGCATGGCCTTCGTGGACGATGGCGTGTTCCAACTGAAGAAGGGCCAAGACACCGGTGACTCGAACATGAAAAACTTCTCCCCGACCTATCACGCCCTTGGGGATTACGACGTCAACAAGCTCTACGTCGATAGAGAATCGTTGGAGCAGCGCGGCATGACCCAGGATGACCTGCTCGAGCTAACCTATGAGGACGAGGACGACGATTACCAGGAAAAACCATCCATTCGACTCGTGGACCGGGAAGAACTGACGGAACTCATGGAACAACAAGACGTGATTCTGAATTTTTAGGCACCTGCTATGCTGCATACCATCAACAAATCGCCGTTCGAAAAAAACAGCTTGGAGACTTGTTTGCGCCTGGCGAAGCCGGGAAGCGACATCTTGCTCATCGAGGACGGCGTTTATTCCGCTATAAAAGGGTCCTCTGTGGAACCCAAGCTGCGCGAGGCAACAAAAGAGCACACTGTTTATGCGCTGGGTCCTGACCTGAAGGCGCGGGGGATCGAGGAAAATCGATTGATCGACGGGATAAAAGTGGTGGGATACGACGGATTCGTCGATCTGGCCGCGGACAACGACCGTGTTCAATCCTGGCTGTAACTGTCTACCGATCGATATCCATAGGAGACCGAGATAATGGCGTTCGAAATTGAAGGCAAGACCTACGAGACCGACGAGGAGGGCTACTTGGCGAATCTGTCCGAGTGGAGCCCG
>JBFGKR010000127.1:0-6042 GCA_041576575.1 Arenicellales bacterium
GGCCGGTTCTCCGCGACGACGACCGCATTTACCGTCAGTCAGTCCGACTGCCTCGTGAGTTCTGGAAAATTGCGGTGCTCGTCAACACAGACACCGGACGTTTGTCGGCCACGGGCTACATCCTCAGCCAGGGGGATATGATTCAGGACGTGACGGAAGCGGCCTTCGTGTTCGGCGAATTTAGGACGTATCAGGTTTCAATCGCTCGAATCGAGGAACACACCGGGCTCGATTTCGGACCGCTGAGGGAGTTCGACCCCTTGAACGCGCCTGCGGAGGAGGGTGCCGTGTCGGTCCCGCGTGTGGTGCCGATACGCAGCGGAAGAGAGATCGTGTTCTCCTAGGCGCGCAACGTGCTGAGATCGATGGTTCCAGGGGGACAACGCAGACGTAGCGTGCATTCATCCGCGCACGTGCGCCGTCGACCTGTCCGCCGCCGCCGATCCGCGCGAACATTCCTGGATTCCACCGCACCGAAGTCTCCTCACTGAAGGGCGGCGGCCATCGCTTCGCGGATGGATTGGATCCAGATGCCCTCGTTGGCGGCGTAAGTGCCTTCTCCGTCCAGTCGTCTGATGTGATGCCCGCCCCCATGGTGCAGGCCGATTAATTTCCACTGCGCGTTGAAAACCGGACTACCGGAGCTTCCGGGCTCGGTCGGCGCCCGGTAGTGCAGCCGCGGCGCCTTGTGGGCGATCAAGAGGTTGTCTTGAATGGAGAAGGAAAGGGTGCCTCCCCGGGGATGGCCGATGACATAGACGCGGGAGCGATTGGCCGCCGGCAGTCTACTGTGGAGGGGAAAAGCATCGATACGATCCGCGATAGGGGCGTTCAGTTTCACCACCGTAGCGTCGAGCTCTCCGGGCGGTGAGGTGAACACGACGTCGCTTACCGAGTACGACGACGTCGGCTGCGCTGATGCCTCGAAGGTAATCACCGCGTCGTTCGGCCTCAAGGCCTCCACATCGTCGTCGTCGCTGATGACGTGCGCATTGGTAACCAGCACGAAGTCTTCGCCCAGCGAGGGATGCAGGTCGTTCCCGCGAACCACAAATCCGGTACCGGCGCCGGTGTCGACGTCGAAGCCGATTCGGGCGACGCCGCGGGCGCGATCGATGCCGGTCAGCCACCAGCGATAGCTCTGCACGCCGGTGTTTCCGAGAATCTTTTCCAGTTGCATCTCGTCGCGATTGCGCTGCGCCTCCGCCGCGCGTATCTCGCCCCCGGATACGTCGACCGTCGCTCCCTCGCGGCGGAGCAATTCCCTGCGCACCAGCGGCAGGATCCGTGATCCCGGTGCCCGCTCCGCGCGCAGTTCCCACACCTCCCGCAGCTGACGCTCAAAGGCGCCGAGATGGAACGCGGAGACGCCCTCGGATTCGGCATAGCGATGGACCCATCGCAGTGCATCGTCGTACCGTCCCAGTGCAACGCAGGCTTCGGCGGCCGTCGCCAGATCCCAGGTCGACGGGTTCTTCTTGCGCCGAATGGCGTCAAGAATGTCGTCGGCAAGCCGCTCGGGGGCGGGGTATCCCGAAACCCGAATGCGATCTTTGCGCGCCCTTTGCAACAGAGCCGCGGCGTTGATGCCGGGCCATCGATTGCTTGGGTCGGTGCGATACAAACCGAAATAGATACGAAGGCTCTTTTTGAGGGCATTGGCAACCCACTGACCGGACGCTCCGTCGGCTTCGATGTAAATCTGTTTGAACGCTCGACCCAGCAGTCCTTGCGCTTCGATGTGTTCGCGGCGATCCCTGTTGCGGCTGTCGCGCACCAAGTTGTTGAGAACGTCGATGCTCGCGGTCAAGTTGCCTTGATCCAACAACGATTGCGCGTAATGACGGCGGATATGCAAGCCGTCCTGCCCGCACTGGATGAGCGTATCCGACACCCGCTGCAGCAAATCAAACCGCCGTACGCCGCGCAGCGCGTCCAATATTTCCAGTATGTCTTTCTTCGTCAGCGACACGCGCGACGCGCGAATATGCACGATGAGATCTTCCGTCACCCTGTGCAACGCCCCGCGATCCGTCGTGGACAGCGCACGTCGCAAGTGGTTTTTTAGGACTTCCTTTTGTCGCATTAGGAGCCCGCGCCCGGCTCGAACAACATTTCCCGCAAGGCCGCCCGGAGCTTCGGCTGACCCAGGTACTTTTCGATGCCGTGTCGCCATTTGCCGTAGTTCTGCTCGTTGATGTCGCGTACCACTTCCTCGCCGCGACGGCGGTAGTCGTTGGCGAATTTCGGATCGAATCCACACACCGGATCCAAGGTGTCGTAGACGTTGACCCATTGCGAAGCAACCCGCTCGTGCGGAAACCCGTCCTCACGGGTCCACTTCGGCGACGGGTCCTCACCCAGGACGTCCTGGATTTCATCCAAACCCAGCGGGCTACCGATGGTGATGAAGCCGTCCACCTTGGGGCAATCGACGACCCGTTTCAGGCAGTCGTAGGCGATCAACGTCCCCATGCTGTGTGAGAGGACGACGTGGGGTCCAGGAATCATATTTCCCGCTCGCAGCGCGTCGGCAAACCGCTTGCGGATATCGTCTCGAACCTTGAAGCGCTCGCCGCTGCGCGGTTCCGACGTCGCGTTGAACAAATAATGATGCACGTCGCGCAACAGGATCTTCATCAAGCGGCGTTTGAGAAACCAGGGCAGAGGTATGCGTTCGAAGGGGACCGGTTCGCCTGCGCGCGGCGACGGCGCCGCGAACGCGTCGTCTCCACCCGGCGGCTTTTGGGCGTAGCCGAGTTTCGCCGCAAGACTCTGCACGAAGACCTTTTCCGCACCGGAGAGATCATGTTGCCACGCGACATCTTCCTCTTGCGCCTTGGGCACCGCGTCGCTCAAGGATTCTAGGCTTCTGGTGTCGCCCCCTTCCGCCTCGGGCTGCTCGTACATGATGTCCGCCCAATAGACCATGGAGTAGGTAGCGCCCTCTGCATCGAGGTCCAACCCCTGATTGTTTGCCAGAGACCGAACCCAAATATCAACCAGCCGGTCGCGGGGGGGCTTGTTGGAGATACCGTGGATAAAAGTGACGTGAGGCATAAGTTCTCCTTGTTGCTCGCCGCCCAAACATTCGCGCTTGCTTGCAACGAATCGCGGAAGTTTTAGCACATACCCAGTACGTTTATCGACCTCTTTGTGCGGACTCGCGGGGTCGGACCTCTGTAACTACTTCATTTTGCGAAGAAACCGCGGTTTTGAAGCGCCTAAATCGCGCTTAAACCGGCCATTTCGGGCTCAAAAACGTCGCTGTAAGCAATAACTCTTGGAGCGCAAAACGTAAGCGATGTTCGTCGGGGGGGACGAAGCACAGCAACCTGCATTTCATGCCCCCTCAGGGCTTGATAATTCGCAATCGTGTACAGTATTCTTGCAGCCGGCATTCGCACGCGTCACATCCGTGAGCGGGTGCGTAGTTAACACGTCTTTCACGATAACAAGGAGGTTGTCATGCGCTGTTCCAATACCCTTCGTATCTGCGTTCTATTTGTTTTACTCTCGCATTTCCCCGTTTTCGCGATGCCCTCGGTGGTGATCAACGAGGTGGTCTACGATGGACCCGGTTCCGATGCCGACGATGTGTTTACGGAACTAGTTGGAGAACCCGGCGTGAGTTTGAACGGCTATACTCTTACGGGCACCAATGGTTCCAGCGGTTTGGTTTACCGTTCGATCGATTTCATCAATACGGTGATGCCGCTTGACGGGGTTCTGGTACTGGCCACTTCGTCGGCTTCGGGCGCAGTTCTTGCCGCGCGAGACCTTATTGCTAATGTCGATTGGCAAAATGGTCCGGACTCTATTCAATTGAGGGACGCTTTGGGGACGATTGTCGATGCACTGCAGTACGGCGATGCGGGAATCCACAACCTCGGCGAGGGAACCCCGGCCCCGGACGTGCCCGCCGGATTCAGCCTGTCACGGGATGTGTTTGCCACCGATACCCACAACAACGCGTTGGACTTCGCGGCTGTTGCCATACCGGGACCGGGCGCCGGTCCCAGAATAGCCAGCGTTCCGGCACCCCCCACTTTCGCGTTGATGATTTGCGGTTTAATAGGCGGTTTAATTTTTCATCGGCTCGCGGGGAAACGATGCGCCAATACCTTCTCTGCCTCTGCGTTGGTGAGATAGCCGCATTGGATTCGGCCGTCAATTCGGTGCGCACACGTATGTAAAATCCGGCGGCAGTGCCACATCTCTGCGATACAAACGTGAAAAGGCCCAGCGTGCCGAGCGGCCACCGGATCGACGAACACGGGTTTTCGGGATTACCCATGAAATGACGTGGGGCGGCGCTCAATGACAGCAACACATGCACCGAACGAGCTCGGCCAGAGATGGCTGTCGACGCGCCGCCATTGCCCAAGGCGTCGAGGGGTTCCGCTTGCCTGGATTTGCGGTGCCAGATTAGGAATCGCTTATCCGGGAAATAAGATCGATGAGTTTCAAACGTTGGATCTTGCCGGAAGGACCTCTCGGCAGTTCGTCAAGGATAAAGATGCGTTTAGGAGTCTTGTAGGATCCGAGGTTAGCGTCGCAGAAGGCTTCGAGTTCGGCCGCCGAACACGTCGCGGGGCTTTTCAATACCACGCAAGCCATTACGTCTTCGCCGTAGCGCGCGTCCGGCACTCCGAACGCCGCCGCCTCTAACACATCGGGATGCTTGTAGAGGACATCGTCGATTTCTCGGGGGGCGATGTTCTCGCCCCCCTTGATGATGATCTCTTTAAGACGGCCGGTGATGAAATAGAAGCCGTCTCCATCGCGGTAGCCGATATCTCCGGTATGAAACCACCCGTCCCCGTCGATAGCCCGCCGGGTCGTCTGCGGATCCTTGTAATAACCCTTCATAACATTGTCTCCGCGGATATAAATCTCTCCGACCTCGCCTTCCGCTGCCGTATGACCGTCTTTGTTCACGACCTTGGCCTCGTTTCCGAAGGGTATCCCCGGTGAACCGTATTTTATCTTCTTCGGTGGCAGGGGATTGGAAAACACCTGCGCAGACGTTTCCGTAATGCCCATGGTTTCAATTATGGGAATACCGAATCGCCGTTCAAACGTGCGGTGCGTGGCGGGAGGCAGCGCCGAAGACGCCGAACGTCCGAACTTCACATGGGATCTCAGCTTCTGAAAGTCCTGCGGAGTACCGCTCCGCTCGTCGTGCTCGATTAAATAAGAAATGATCGTGGGCACGACGCTGAACCACGTACATCGATACTCGGAGATCAAGTGCCAGAACTTGGTCACGCTGAAACGATGGGGCATGACGACGCTGCCGCCGCTGATCAACGGGCCTATGAGTGTGACCATTTCGGCGTTTATAGGGTAAAGCGGCAGGACGCACAACGCGCGATCCTGGTCCGTCAATTCGTGAGCCGTAGCGGTATTGACTCCCCCCGCAATGACGTTTTTGTGCGTCAACACCACGCCTTTCGGCGAGCCCGTCGTGCCGGAGGTGTAAATCAGCAGCGCCTCATCGTCGGGTGTTGCGCGGGGTACGGGCTTGGAGGAATCGGAGCGAGCCGGCTCGGGCCAATGCGGTCCCGAGTCCTCGTCGGTCTCTATCAACGATGTGCGTTGCGCGCTGCGGGTGAGTAGGGACGCGAATTGTTCTCGATAGTGGCTGGCTATGAACAGAATCTTTGAGTCGGAATGGGAAAGGACGTGCCCCAGCTGTTCGGGGCCTGCGACTGCGTTCAAGGGCACAATGATCCGGCGAGCGTACATCACACCAAGGAATAACGCCGACGTCCAGTGACCGTTGTCCATCAAGAATGCAACTTTGTCGCCCTCGGCAACGTTCAGAGCTTCGAGCTTTCGATGAATTGTGTGCGCAATGGACCGAAGCTCGGAATAGGTCAATGCCAGCCTTGCTTCGGGGGCGAATTGGAAGGTCGTATTGGGTCGCGCATCCGCCCTCGAATCAATGAGGGCGCGAACGGTGTGCATCACTTTTCGCTCTTCACTTCCGTTTGAATACCGTATTTCTTCCAGAATTCGTGGAAAAGATCGCCCACA
>JBFGKR010000128.1:0-6031 GCA_041576575.1 Arenicellales bacterium
CGACCGTGGACACGTCGATGATGCCTTTGCGGATGGTGCCGGTAACCTCGCCGCCGGCGAGAAAGGCGCCGAGAAACTCGAATACGGCCGCGATGATCACCGCCTGTCGGATGGTCAGGGCGCGGGAACCGACGGACGTGGCCATGGCGTTCGCAACATCGTTGGCTCCTATCCCCCATGCCATGAAGAGACCGAAGGCGGCCGCCAAAACAAGATATGTCAGGGAGAATTCCACGATTTCGAGCAGCGGCCGTTCAGCGGGCCAACAAATATTCGAGCCGGCTGCCCACGCGCTGCGAAAGATCCGCGATCTCCCCGATCCAGTCGATGACCTTGTAGAGGAACACGACCTTGACGGGATTCAGTGTGTCTTCGAGTGCGAATAATCTTGCCCGTAAGCGGATCTGTTGTTCGTCATTCTGCTTCTCGATCGCGTCCAGTCGTTTAATCATGGACTCCACCAATTCTACTTCAGCGCCTCGAAAACCGGTTTCGAACAACTCGTCCAGCTCATTAATGGCGCTGTGTGCCTGATTGGTCGCTTCCACGGATCGGTTCACGAATTCAGTAATAGCCTGCGAGATCTCGCTTGGAATCTCCATCTTGCGCCCCAGCATCAGTCCTGCGACATCCTTGGCCTTGTTGGCGACCATGTCCTGAATGCGCAACATCTCCAAGAGATCGATGCGGGAGACCGGCATGAAGATACCCTTCGGCAAATGAAGGCGAATGTCCCGTTTGATATCGTCCGCTTCGTTTTCTAACGCCCCGATAGTCTGTTGGATTTCACCCGCCCGGCTCCAATCTCCTTCGAGCGCGGCCGCGAAAAATGGCTGCAGTTTCGACACGCAGGCCACGACCTTCTCCATGTGCTGTTGTATGGGTTTTACGGGCGAACTGCTGAAGATTCGAGCTAGATAACCGCCGCTGACCATGCCTCGCATACCTCTTATGTTGGCGCCGCTTGCAGGACGGGAAACGACCGCAAGCTCGGCCGGTATCGCCGCCTACACGCAAGTTCTACGCGTCTGGACATGATACGACAGTTCGTGTATCAATGCAGACGGATAATTCTGTGCCCGTGCGGATAGCCCCGAGAAAGGAGTTTTAGCATCGCGACCAAATCCTACAACGCTGGGGACCCGGTGGTGTACCAGGTTACGAAACACAGCAACCATCCGGGCGTGCGGGCGAAGAGCATTCGTCCCAGCGCACACGGCGACCATTATAGCTACACCATAAAGAAATTCTGGCGCGTGGTCCGGCAGACGCCGGAAGGGAGAATTGTCGTTCGTACCCGCCGCGGTAAGCAGCGAATCATCAGCCCGAACGATCCCAGCTTACATAGCGTCAGCTGGTGGGAGAGGATCGCCTATCGCTCACGATTTCCCGCCGCGGTGGACAAGGAGCGAGAAATTTAATTCAGGGTTCTTCGGCGGGCCGCGCTGAAGTGCGAGTCCACTGCGTGACCTTGGCCATGGTGAGGAAATGCACGACAGGATTGTCCCGTCAGCAACAGGCGCGTATGCCGATTGGGCGACGGGACGCCTGAGTCGCTTCATTGCCCAGGAGAAAACGACACCTAGATCCGAAGTCGCGCGCCCGCGTTCCGGTCTCACGCGCTACGCCCAGCCGCGAGACCCCGACCCGGGGTAACGGAAGTACTGGAGCCGACGCGGGCTAGGGGCGAGTTTCAGGCGTGAAAATCTCTGTCATAGAGGCGCGGATGCACGACACTCGGTGCCGATCTTCCATGTATTGCTACTGCGTGTTTGCGTGTGGGAAGGGCGGCGAGCACGCCGTCGTTAGTGGGGGTCGCTCTGAAACGTCCGTTACTCGGATCGTTAAGGTAGGCGAACGGGGAGAAACAGGCCGAAGGTTCGCACCCTCGCGTCCGTCGTCAAGCCCACACCGGTGTATTGCTGAACATGAACAGCAACAGCGTGAGTACGAGCTTGTATTGCATTTCAAGTGACATCGGATCGTTGCAGGTAATGGCGATGAGGTACGCCGCCCGTCGATGGGGAAAACGTCGCGGGCGCGCGGGGTCGGAGGCCACCGCGAAAGTGGTCTCCGTCCCGACTTGAACGAACCTCGTTACGCAGCCTTTTTCTTGGTCGCGGTGGCGACGTTGTCGGCAACTACTTTCTGCACTTCGTTGGCATACTCTTGTCCGATCTCCGCCACAACTTTTGCGTCGTCGGCTATGTTCTTTACCACGTCCTGGGCGACCTTGCTCTGCCTGGTCAAATACTTCTGACCGCTTTCCAGGTCCGTGATCTCCAACGCCTCTTTCCAGCTGCTGATCACGACATCCGCGTACTTGCGCAGATTGTCGAGGTTGACGTCCACGAGCCGCTCCACGTTCGAGAGCGTCAGTCGGTTGAGTTGCTTGTAGACATCCAGAGCCTGTTCGGCCTGTTTGCTTATGTCGATCTTTGCCATCGTTTTGCTCCTGAGAAATTAATGGTTTACTATGTTGCGGTGCAGCATAGCACATCCATTGTTGCACTGCAACATTTTTATTTGGAGCCCGAATCTTTCCCAGATTTTTATCTATCCTATTGAATAACAAACGTTATTTAGACTCACCCAAGGATCTGCGCGGGGCCGTGCAGCCGCCTCTGTGGGCGCGGTCAGCGGACGGCGACAGCGGGTGATCTGGCTCCAGTTCTCAGCCTGCCTGGTTGCGATCGGGCTCGCCGGCATCAAGCTCTCCCTCTACGGCGACGCGATCGCCGGCAAATCCGGGGTCGGCCGTACGTGGGTGGGTCTGCTGATGCTGGCAACGGTTACGTCGTTACCAGAACTGGTCACCGGTGTGAGTTCGGTCACGGTCGCCGATGCGCCGGAGATCGCGGTGGGCGACTTGCTCGGAAGCTGCGTATTCAACCTGCTCATCATTGTCTTCCTTGACTTTCTACATCGGGACGAATCGCTGTACGCGCGCGCGAGTCGGGGCCACATTCTATCCGGCGGCTTTGGCATGATCTTAATCGGTTTTGCCGGATTCAATATCTTTCTGTCGTCGAGCGGCTTCCCGCTCGCGATAGGCCACGTCGGCGCCTACAGCCCTTTTATCGTTATCCTCTATGTGGTGGCATTAGGTACCGTGTCTCGTCACGAAATAAAGCAACTGGGAGCAATCGCAGAGGCGGAAATCGATAGATTTCCCGAGTTCACGCTCAGGCAGTTGACGTTCCGATATCTCGTCGCCGCACTGGTCGTCGTTGCTGCAGGCAGTTGGCTGCCCTTCGTCGCCAAGGACCTCGCTCTGACGATGGGTTGGTACGAAAGCTTTGTCGGCACGCTGCTGGTCGCGCTCGTCACCTCGGTTCCCGAGTTGGTGGTTACGATCTCGGCGCTGCGCCTCAACGCCTTGGATATGGCAATCGCTAATCTGTTCGGCAGTAACCTGTTCAACATCTTCATCCTTGCTTTGGACGACGTTCTCTATGCGCCGGGACCTTTGTTGGCGCACGTCTCGACGACGCACGCGGCGACTGCGACGTCGGCCATATTGATGACGGGGGTCGCGATCGTGGCGTTTCATTATCGAGCCAGAAGACGGGTGTTGAAGACCGTCGGCTGGGCCAGCATATTTTTATTCGTGATCTACATGTTAAATTCTTATGTGTTGTACCTCTACGGCGCATGAACGGCACGCGGGGTTTACAATATAGACGAAAACGAGGTCGTATTGTGTGCGTAAGCCCGCGATCGGCTCCGCACGATCATGATTGAGGTGACCAAACATATACGAATTGACGATCGCGAGATCGAGCTGCAATTCGTGCGCGCCTCGGGTCCCGGAGGGCAAAAATTGAACAAAGTCGCAACGGCCGTGCAGTTGCGCTTCGACGTCGCCCATTCGCCGTCGCTCCCTGATGCAGTGCGTTCTCGGCTCATCCGCCTCGCGGGCAAGCGAATCTCCCGTGAGGGGATTCTGGTAATCGATGCGCGCCGATACCGTACTCAGGAACGCAATCGGCAAGACGCCGTGCAGCGGTTGGTGCACTGGATTCAAAGGGCGGCAAAAACACCTAAACCGCGCAGACAGACGCAACCCTCGCCGGCCGCGAAACAGCGCCGGTTAGACGATAAGCGCCGTCGAGGGCAAGTCAAGCGCTCCCGCAGCGCCGTTCACTCCGATCGGTAGGGATGCACGCTTTCGCCGGTCATACATCGGCGCGGATGTGGTCCCGGGCCCCGTACGTTTCCGAGGCATCGGCCTGGACTACGCTTCGATACCGCGCATGGTTTCCTCGACCAGCATGTCCACGACCGCCACGAGTGCCTCGTCGTGGCTCGCTCCGGCGTCCCTCGCCTCTTGGTAGGTCTTGAGCTGCCGGTGGGCGCTGGTGCCGCGTTCCAGTACGAGCCGCGCATGCTCCACTTCTCCGACGCAGCCGAAATGCGCTGCGTCTTCCTTGATCAGGTCCAGCATTTCTTCGAGCAATTCCGCATACGGGACCACGAGGCCGCGCCCGAAGTCGATCAGCCCCTCTTCAAAGCCGTAGCGCTCTGCACGCCAGCGGTTCTCGTTAATGAGCATGTTGGCGTAACTGCGCCAACGCTGGTTTTCCAAACGCAGCCGATACAGCATCCGCAGCCAACACCGGTAGAGCGCGGCGATGCAGACGGCGTCCTCGAGGCGGGTGCAGACGTCCGTGATCCGCATTTCCAGGGTCGGAAAGCGGACGCTCGGTCGAATGTCCCACCAGACCTTGGTTCGATCCTCAATCACACCAGAACGGACCAGGACGTCCACGTGACGCTGAAAATCCGCGAAGCCGTCGAATCTTTCCGGCAGGCCCGTACGCGGAATGGTATTCCAAACCGCGACGCGATACGACTTGAGACCGGTGTTCTGTCCCTCCCAGAAAGGAGAAGACGTGCTCAGCACCAGAAGATGAGGCAAGATGTAGACCGCCTGTCCCATCAGGTCGATGCGCAGTTGATCGTCTTCGATACCGACGTGCACGTGCATGCCGCTGATCAGAAGTCGGCTGGCGACGCCCTGCATGTCCTGAGCGATGATTGCGTAGCGCTCCTTGTCCGTGTGTTTCTGCGTACCCCAGGTCGCAAAAGGGTGCGTCGAGGCCGCAATCATGGCGAGACCGTGGTTCGCCGCGACCCGCGATACGCACCCCCGCAAACGCGCGACGTCCGCCCGCGCCTCCTGCAGGGTGTTGCAGACACGAGTGCCGACCTCGATCTGCGACTGCAAAAATTCGGGCATCACTTGTTGCCCGATTTCATCGGCGCACTCCGCTAACATCGTCGGCGGTGCTTCCTTGATCAGGTCTCGGGTATCGCGATCGATCAACCAGTACTCTTCCTCGATGCCGATCGTGAAGCTTGGTTCCTTAGTCATTGGAGCAGTTCTTTTACCTGTCTGTGGTTAATGTTGAGGGAAGCAGGGCCGCCGGTCGTACCGCAGCCAGGAAGGTGGGGCTCTCTTTAATATTGACAACGCGCGACAAGCTGATCTCGATGTTTCAGAAAATCGTCGTCGAACCGCACTCGGTTTCCTCGATTTTCCTGCGGTTGCAGGCATGAAAGCAACCGACTCGGGTACCGCGATCGGTACGATGCGCCCGCCCCGCCCGTGGAACGATGGCCCGCGCGCGGCGAACCGAGCGCCCGGCGGGCCCGCACGCGAGGCGATTTCTTGGTTTTGGAATTCGGTTGCGGTATGTTCGCGCATCGTCGATCCCCAAGATTCAGGGAGAGTACCCATGGAGACAGTCATCGCGCCCCCGACCGTGCCCACCGTCGCCATCCGCGATTCGAAGGCTGTGTTTCCCATCCATCGCATTTATTGCGTGGGGCGCAATTACGCCGAGCACGCCCGGGAGATGGGGCACGACCCAGAACGCGAGCCACCGTTTTTTTTCCAGAAAAACCCCGACAGCGTGGTCCCGAACGGAGGTACATTCCCCTATCCCGACAAGAGCCACGATGTTCAGCACGAAGTTGAATTGGTAGTCGCCCTGAGAAGCGGGGGGAAGGACATGTCCCAGGTCCA
>JBFGKR010000129.1:0-5972 GCA_041576575.1 Arenicellales bacterium
CGGCGGCATGGGCGATGTGCTCACGGGCGTGGTGGCCTCGTTGTCGGGTCAGGGCCTGCCGCTTCTGGACGCCGCGCGACTGGGCGTATGGTTGCACGCGGCGGCCGCGGATTGCGTGGCCGGGGACAGCGGCGCCTATGGGATGTTGGCCTCAGATCTATATCCCTGGTTGAACGCCTTGCTCACTGACCTTGTTGCATGACGCCGCTGCGCATCGAAGTCGCCAGCGAACGGGCGATGCTTGCATTGGGACGGTCGCTGTCGCGTCGTCTGCGCGCCGGAATGCTGCTCTTTCTCGAAGGCGAGTTGGGCGCCGGCAAGACTACGCTAGTGCGGGGTCTATTGCGCGGTTTGGGATACACCGCACACGTAAAAAGCCCGACATACACCTTAGTCGAGCCGTATGACTTCACCGACTTCGTGGTCTATCATCTGGATCTATACCGGCTGGAAGAACCGGAAGAGCTGGAAGTCCTGGGCGTGCGCGATTATTTAAGCAGTGGCGACATCTGTGTCGTAGAATGGTCGGAACGCGGTGCCGGCGTGCTACCGGAGCCGGACGTGAAGATCACAATCGAGTATGATGCGGACGAGCGTATCGTCGCATTGGAGTGTTATACCAAGCTTGGCCGCTATTTGTGCGGGGGTTGTGAACTATAAACGACTGACATACGTCGTCTTGTTGGCGCTGTCGTGGGGTACGGTCCACGCCGATCCGGTGTCGGTGAAAAATCTCCGCATGTGGAGGGCGCCGGACCACACTCGGTTGGTCTTTGACCTCAGCACCTCTGTAGAACATCGTTTGTTTCTTCTGACCAAACCCGATCGCTTGGTCATAGATTTAGAGAACGCATCGCTGCAGGGGTCTCTACCCCGCTTCACGTTCGACGGCCCCTATCTGCGGGGCGTGCGCACCGGCGCGCAGAAAAACCACGGACTGCGCATTGTTCTTGATCTGAAAAGCAAGGTCCGTCCGCGCACCTTCGTGCTCACCCCCAATGATATCTACGGGCATCGCTTGGTAATCGATCTGTTTTCGGCCCAATCTCCGGCGAGCGCCGCGCGGAAGGGCTACGTGCCGACGCCGCGCAGACACTCCGCCAAGATCGTCGTCGCCATCGATCCCGGTCACGGCGGCGAGGACCCTGGGGCGGTCGGGCGGCGCGGAACGAAGGAAAAACACGTGACCCTCAAGGTTGCCAAGGAACTGTACGAGTTGATAAAGCAAGACCCCGACATGCGGCCGGTCTTGATTCGGGGAGGCGATTACTACGTGAGCCTCCGGGAGAGGATCTTGGCCGCGCGCAGACTACAAGCGGATGCATTTATCTCGATCCACGCGGACGCATTCCCCAGTCGCAGGGTGCGAGGGTCTTCGGTCTATGCCTTGTCCGCGCGCGGGGCGTCCAACGAAGAAGCGCGCTGGTTGGCGGACAAGGAAAACGCAGCCGACCTCGTCGGGGGTGTGAGCCTGCGCGATAAGGACGACTTGCTGGCAAGAGTCCTGTTGGACTTGTCGATGACGAAAAAGATCAGCGACAGCATGGAGTTGGGGCAGGACGTCCTGCGCGAGCTCAGCAACATCGGTCCGGTACACAGAAAGCGCGTGCAACAAGCGGGATTTGTGGTTTTGAAGGCTCCCGATATTCCTTCGATTTTGATCGAAACTGCGTTCCTCAGTAACCCTAAGGAAGAACAATTGTTGCGGAGCGTGAAGCACAGGCGCCGTTTAGCCACGGCCATCTTCAAGGGAATCCAGCGCTATTTTCGTCGATTTCCAATTCACACCACGGTCGCTCGAATCGATAACGAATACGTGGTACGGGCCGGTGATTCGCTGTCCGCCATTGCCGCGCGGTACAACACCTCGGTGTCGAGACTCAAGCGAGAGAACAAATTGAACGGCAACACCATCCGTGTGGGCCAAAAACTGCGTATTCCGCGCGGCGACATCGGGGGCTAAGCCATGTCCGCGCCGCCGCAGAGGATTCGAACGCTCTCGCAGAGGCTGGTGAGCCAAATCGCCGCGGGAGAGATGATCGAGCGACCGGCGTCCGTACTCAAGGAACTGATGGAAAACAGCCTTGATGCGGGTGCCGAGACGATCGCTGTCGACATAGATCGGGGCGGGATCAAGCGCATCCAGGTCAGCGACGACGGCTGCGGCATCCTCAAACAGGATTTAAAGCTTGCGTTGTCCCGTCACGCCACCAGCAAGCTCGCAGAATTTTCCGAGCTTCAGTCGATACGTTCCCTCGGTTTTAGGGGCGAAGCCTTACCCAGCATCGCATCGGTGTCGCGCCTGCGTCTGCAAACCCGCGTTGAGGCCGCCAGCGCCGGGTGGGAGCTACGCTGCAGTAGCGCCGATGAAATCGACGGCCCCTATCCGGTTGCACGGCCTGTGGGCACCACTGTCGAGGTCCGGGATCTTTTTTACAACACGCCGGCGCGCCGTAAATTCCTACGTACCGAGCGTACCGAGGGGCACCACGTCGAGGAGACGCTGAAGCGTTTGGCCCTGAGCCGCTTCGATGTCAGCGTGTCGTATCGTCGCGACGGTCGGGCGCCTGTGATCTTCCCGGCCGCCGGCGATGCGGTCACACGGGCGCGGCGGTTGCAGGCTATTTGCGGCGAAGCCATGCTCAAACAAAGCGAACATTTCGAACATTGTGGCGAGGACTTGTCGTTGCACGGATGGCTGGGTCTGCCGACCTTTTCCCGCAGTCAGCGGGACCTGCAGTATTTTTTCGTGAACGGAAGAATGGTGCGCGACAAGACCTTGCTGCACGCTGTCCGTGAGGCGTATCGGGACGTGATGTATCGAGACCGGCATCCGGCCTTCGTCGTGTATCTCGGCTTGGATCCCGCTCTTGTTGACGTCAATGTGCATCCGGCGAAGCACGAAGTGCGTTTTCGCGATACCCGCGCGGTACACGACTTCGTCTATCACGCCTTGCATAGGGTCGTCTCCGGCAGCAGCCCGAAACCCGCGGACAATGGGGCGCCGCACTACGCAACGGATACGGCGCGCGCAGCAGGCGGTCGCACCGACGCGACTCAACTTTCGATGGCAATGCGTATCGCGGAACCGCCGCGGGACGGGCGCCGACTTCCGGTTGCCCGGGATCGCACCACGACGGTGTTCGGCGGTGGCGCCGATTCACCTCCGCTCGGATTCGCGTTAGCCCAGTTGCACGGGGTCTACATTCTTGCGCAGAACCAGACGGGGTTGGTGCTGGTGGACACCCATGCCGCACACGAGCGAATAACCTACGAACGTTTGAAGGCGCAGTGGGACCGCGATGGCATTGTTGGGCAATCGTTACTGGTCCCGGTGACGATACAGGTCACGGCTCGAGAATTGACGACCTGGGGCCGGCACGTGGACGACTTCGAGGCGCTCGGCTTCGAAATAGGACAAATGTCCCACGATGTATTGGTTGTGAGAAAGGCCCCACAGCTCCTCAGCGATTTCGACATTGCGGAATTGGTCCGAGATCTGCTGTCGGATGTAACGGAGCACGAAAGCAGCAGACGAAGTATAGACCGAATCCACGAAGTGCTTGCGGACATGGCGTGTCACGGTTCGGTGCGCGCCAACAGGCGGCTCAGTCTGGAGGAAATGAACGCGCTATTGCGCGAGATGGAGGCCACAGAAAGAAGCAATCAGTGCAATCATGGCCGGCCGACGTGGATACAGTTACCGATGAGTGAACTGGATAAATGGTTTTATCGCGGTCGCTAGACGCGCCGCAGAAACGATGTCGCAACTGCCTCCCGCTGTCTACCTCATGGGTCCCACCGGCGCCGGAAAGACCGAACTCGCGCTCCGACTCGCCAAGGAACTCCCGTTTGAAATTATAAATGTGGATTCCGCCCAGATTTATCGGCATATGAACATCGGCACCGCGAAACCTCCCGAGGATTGGCTTCGTGCAGTGCCGCACCGACTCATCGATATTCGCGAACCCCACGAAACGTATTCCGCCGCCGAATTTCGCCGCGATGCTCTCGAACAAATGGGGGCAATCTGCGGCCGCGGAAAGATTCCGCTGTTGGTCGGGGGGACCATGTTTTACTTTCATGCCCTGGAACACGGCCTCGATGTCCTCCCGGCGGCGGACCAAGCGCTGCGCGGTCGATTCGCCGCTCGCGCTCGGCGCCTGGGCTGGCCGGCGCTGCACCAGGAATTGGCCGCGGTCGATCCGATAAGCGCGGCGCGTATAGCCCCGAACGATGGCCAGCGCATCCAGCGCGCCCTGGAGGTGCACCGGCTGACGGGGAGCCCCCTGCCGTCCGCGGGCGTTTCTCCGACGCGCACTCCCTACCGGATCTACAAGTTGGCACTGAGCCCCACGAACCGGGCCGTTCTTCACCGCAGCCTTGCAGCGCGATTTTCCTGTATGCTTGATCAGGGTTTACTGGAGGAGGTCCGCGGGCTCCTGCACCGCCGCGAAATGACCGAGAATTCGCCGTCTTTGCGCACGGTAGGCTATCGGCAGGCGGTCGAATATCTCGCGGGCAAAGTAGGGTATAATGAAATGATGGAAAGAGCAGTTGCCAGCACCCGGCAGCTGGCGAAACGTCAGTTGACGTGGTTACGCAACCAACGGGGGGTCGTCTGGATTGACAGCTTCCACGCGAAACCATGCGCGGGACGCGGGAATTTGGTGGTGACTTACCTAGACGGTAAGCTGGCGGATTGGAATTTTGGCTGAGATTTCAATTGAAATCCGCTACCGTGAGCCCCATTAATAAAGCAGCGTTTCACTAAATAACAAGATCAGGAGAAAGACGATGGCTCAACAAAAAGGGGCGGCACTTCAGGATCCGTTCCTGAATGTGCTGCGCAAAGAGCGTGTACCGGTCTCAATATATCTCGTCAACGGCATTAAACTCCAGGGACAGGTAGAGTCGTTCGACCAATTCGTGGTGTTGTTGAAGAATAGCGTCAGTCAAATGATCTACAAGCACGCCATCTCAACAGTCGTTCCTAGCCGTGCCGTGAAAATTCCACTTGAGTCACCGGAAGAATCAACAGACAGTTAACGTCACTAGGCGGCGCGATAACGCCGTCGGTCACACGCTCGTTTCAACGCGGAAGGAGCAGCGAGCCTCCTTTACCGCGGCGGTCTCCCGGTTGCTGACCGGACTGTTTGGTGGTTGATCTGAACAAAGACCGCGCGATTCTCGTTCATCAGCGGCTAAGCCGCAGCGATGACAGCGAACTGATCGAGGAATCGAAATTGTTGATCGATTCCGCCGGCGCCGAGGTGTGCGACGTCCTCACCGCACACCGCCGAGCTCCTGAGCCGGGCACATACATAGGTAAGGGAAAACTGCAGGAACTTAAGGCCATCGCCGAGCAACAGGACGCCACGCTGATCATCGTCAACCACGACATCTCGCCTGTTCAGGAACGCAACCTGGAACGCGCATTGAACGTACGCGTGGTGGACCGCACCGGTCTGATTCTCGATATCTTCGCCCAGCGGGCCGCGAGCCACGAGGGCAAGCTTCAGGTGGAGCTGGCGCAGTTGCGGCACCTGTCGACACGGCTGGTACGCGGTTGGACGCATTTGGAAAGGCAAAAGGGCGGTATCGGCCTCCGCGGCCCCGGGGAAACACAGCTTGAAACCGATCGCAGATTGATCGGACAACGCATCAAACATCTCAGACGGAGATTGGAACGGGTGTCGTCCCAGCGAGGGTTGCGCCGCAGATCGCGGCATAAAGTCCCCATCCCCACCGTATCTCTGGTGGGGTACACCAATGCCGGGAAATCGTCGCTGTTCAACCGGTTGACGGGCTCCAAGGTATTTGCCGCGGATCAATTGTTTGCCACCTTGGATCCGACGATGCGGCGCCTGGAGGTGCCGGAATTTGGGCCGGTGGTGCTCTCCGATACGGTGGGATTCATCAGGGATCTGCCCCACAGCCTGATCAAAGCCTTTCATTCAACCCTGGAAGAG
>JBFGKR010000130.1:0-5938 GCA_041576575.1 Arenicellales bacterium
CCTGTTGGAGATAACTTACACCCGTGAAAGGAGAGAAGCTTTGGACGAAAACAGACAAAAAGCGCTACAGGCAGCACTCAGTCAGATCGAGCGGCAGTTCGGCAAGGGCTCGGTCATGCGCTTGGGTGAAGCCGAAGTAGTAAAGGATGTCGACGTCGTGCCTACGGGCTCGCTGGGACTGGATATCGCGCTTGGCATCGGCGGGCTGCCGAGGGGCCGAGTAGTCGAAGTCTACGGCCCGGAGTCCTCGGGTAAGACGACCCTTACCCTTTCGGTGATCGCACAAGCGCAAAAGCTGGGCGGCACGGCGGCGTTTATCGACGCGGAACATGCTTTGGATCCCGCATACGCGCACCGTCTCGGGGTCCAGGTCGAGGACCTTCTCGTGTCGCAGCCGGACACGGGCGAGCAGGCGCTGGAGATCGCCGACATGCTGGTGCGATCCGCCTCGGTCGATGTGGTGGTCATCGATTCCGTGGCGGCTTTGACCCCGAAGGCCGAAATCGAAGGCGAGATGGGGGATTCGCACATGGGTCTGCAGGCCCGCCTGATGTCCCAGGCCCTGCGCAAGCTCACGGCTAACATCAAACGCTCCAACACGCTGGTGATTTTCATCAACCAGATACGCATGAAGATCGGCGTGATGTTTGGGAATCCCGAGACCACTACCGGCGGAAACGCGCTCAAATTCTATTCCTCGGTACGGCTCGATATACGAAGAGTGGGGGCGATAAAGAAGGGCGATGAAATTCTTGGCAACCAGACTCGCGTAAAGGTGGTGAAGAACAAAGTGGCGCCGCCGTTCAAACAATGCGAATTCGATATCCTGTACAACGAAGGCATCTCTCGCGAGGGTGAATTGATCGATTTGGGCGTGGACACCGGCGTCATCGATAAATCCGGTGCTTGGTACAGCTACCGGGGAGACCGCATCGGGCAGGGCCGAGACAATGTGCGCGAATTCCTGAAGGCGAACGTGGACACCACGAACGAGATCGACGCGGCGATACGTGCGGCGAAGGGCGTTGGCGGCTCAGTGATCGAGGAGGAGCGGCTGCCTCCGACTCAGGCGGAGGCTTAGGACCACGATTCCGAAGCGAGATCCCCTTCAGCAAGCAATGGACGCCGCCGTGCGTATGCTCGCGCGGCGGGAACATAGTGCGCAAGAGCTCATCGCCAAATTGATCGCCAAGGGAATCAAACAGGAAGTCGCTGCGACGGTCGTCGATGAATTAAACTCTCGGAATCTGGTTTCGGACCAACGTTTTATGGAGGCCTTGATTGCGGCCCGGGTTCGGCGTGGCTACGGCCCGCTGCGGATCCGCCAGGAACTGCAGCAACGGGGCGTGCAGCAAGCATTGGCCGAGGAATGCTTGGCCGTGCACGATCCGGTGTGGCTGGAGCGACTGCATCGGGTGTGGAGCAAGAAATTCGCCGGCGTAACGCCGAAAAATTATGCGGAGTGGGCGCGGCAAGCCCGCTTTCTGCAGCATCGAGGGTTCAGCACGGAGCAGATAAAGCAGGTGGTCCAGTTCGAGCGTTAAATGAAGACCGCGGACATTCGTAGCAGTTTTCTGGACTTTTTCGTCCGTAATGGGCACGAGCTCGTGCCCAGCAGCTCGCTCGTGCCGCACAACGATCCAACGTTGTTGTTCACCAACGCCGGTATGGTGCAGTTCAAGGACGTTTTCCTCGGTCTCGACAAACGGCCCTACGCACGGGCGACCACTGCACAACGCTGCGTGCGCGCCGGGGGAAAGCACAACGACCTGGAGAACGTCGGCTATACCGCGCGGCATCACACGTTCTTCGAAATGATGGGGAATTTCAGTTTCGGAGATTATTTCAAACGCGAGGCCATTGCCTACGCGTGGGAGTATCTCACTGTGGAGGTCGGCCTGCCCGCGGACCGCTTATGGGTCACGGTGTTTGAAGACGACGACGAGGCCGCCGACATCTGGTTAAAGGAAATAGGCATTCCAAAGTCCAGGTTCGCGCGCATCGGTGCGCAAGACAATTTCTGGGCCATGGGAGATACCGGTCCTTGTGGCCCCTGCAGCGAGATTTTTTACGACCACGGGCCGGAGGTCGAAGGCGGGCCGCCGGGCACGCCGGAAGAGGACGGCGATCGTTACGTCGAGATCTGGAATTTGGTGTTCATGCAGTTCAATCGCGACGCCGAGGGAAATTTGACGCCGCTGCCGAAGCCGTCCGTGGACACGGGATTGGGATTGGAGCGGCTTGCGACCGTCCTGCAGGGCGTGCATAACAACTACGACATCGATTTGTTCAAGAATCTGGTTCGAGCTGCGCGAGATGTCACGGGTGCCGCCGACAGTGAGGACACGTCCTTGCGGGTCTTGGCGGATCACATCCGCTCCACCGCGTTTCTGATCACGGACGGCGTCACCCCCAGCAACGAGGGTCGCGGTTACGTGTTGCGCCGCATCATCCGTCGCGCCATACGCCACGGCTATCGGCTCGGAGGGGAGACCCCGTTTTTCTGTGATTTGGTGCCGCCTCTGGTCGCCGAGATGGGCGGCGCCTATCCCGAATTGGTCGAAGCGCAGGACCGAGTGATAAGCGTTCTCAAGAACGAAGAGTCGAGATTTGCCGAAACACTGGACCAAGGTATGCGCATGTTCGACCAGGCGGTCGCGAAGGCTACGGGTTCGGTAATAGCAGGGGAGATCGTCTTTCGTCTTTGGGATACCTACGGTTTTCCACCTGACTTGACCGCCGATGCCGCGCGAGAGCGTGGACTGTCGGTCGATATGGTCGGATTCGAGCGCGCCATGGAGGCGCAGCGCGATCGGGCGCGGGCCGCGAGCCAATTTTCCGCCGCGGAAGCGGTCGTCGTCGATGTCGGCGGCTGCAGCGACTTTGTCGGCTACGACAAACTGTCGGATAACGCAGTCGTCCAAGCAATTGTCCAGAACGGCGCGCCGCTGACCGAAGCCGAAGCCGGCAGTGAAGTCGTCGTTGTGCTCGACCGCACGCCGTTTTACGCGGAAAGCGGAGGACAAGTGGGCGATAGCGGCCGTCTGCGCCACGGCGACGCGGTTGTTGACGTCACCGACACCCGGAAACTCCCCAACAATGTAATCGGACACGTCGGTCGCGTGCGCATGGGCTGGCTTCGGGTCAACGATCGAGTGCAGGCGGAGGTCGACGAAAATAAGCGCGCCGCCACCGCCCGAAACCATTCCGCCACGCATCTGCTGCACGCCGCGTTGAAGCAAGTGCTCGGACCGCACGTGCAGCAGAAAGGGTCGCTGGTCGAGGCGCCACGATTGCGCTTCGACTTTTCACATTCGGAAATCGTAACCGCGGAACAACTGCTGCGCATCGAGCGTTTGGTCAACGAGCAGGTGATAAAAAATTTCGAGGTCGCGACCCGTGAGATGGAATTGGAAGACGCCAAAGCCGCCGGCGCCGCGGCGTTATTCGGTGAAAAATACGACGAACGGGTGCGCGTGGTGGGCATGGGCGACTTCTCGCTCGAACTCTGCGGCGGGACGCACGTGCGGCGAACGGGCGACATCGGTCTGTTCAAGATCGTGTCCGAGAGCGGAATAGCCGCCGGCGTGCGGCGCATCGAGGCGGTTACCGGCGAAGGCGCGCTGGATTACGTCGCCGACCAACTCGCCATCCTCGATCGATCCGCCCGGCTGCTCAAGGGCACGCGTGACGATCTCGAAGACAAGGTGACGCAGGTCCTGGAGCGGATAAAGCGCCTCGAGAAAGAGAAGGAGCAGCTGCAGTCTCGCCTGGCGTTGGGAGCCGGTTCCGATCTGGCGGAACAAGTTCAAGAAGTGGCGGGCGTCAAGGTACTCGCCGCACGTCTGGACGGCGCCGACAGCAAGGCGATGCGGACGACGATAGACCGCTTCCGGGATCGATTTGGGGAGGCCGTCATTGTGTTCGGCGCCGAGGAAAACGGCCGGGCCCGGCTGGCCGCCGGGGTCTCCAAATCGCTCAGCAAGCGTCTGCACGCGGGCAAGCTTATTCAGTATATTGCCGCGATCGGCGGGGGCAAAGGCGGTGGCAGACCGGATATGGCGGAGGGCGGCCTCCCCGATGCGGAGAACTTGGATCGGAGTCTCGAGGCGGTAGTCGACTGGGTAGAGAAACAGTCGTAGCACTGCCTCGGAAATCGCCGTCCGCTGCTTTACGCCGGATCAAAAAACGGCTTTAATCCGCACCCCTTTTTATTTTATCCATCGGTGTCTCATTGGCTTTAATTGTAGAAAAATACGGCGGTACCTCGGTCGCTGATATCGATCGCATCAACCACGTTGCCGATAAGGTGGCGACGTCCCGGGGATTGGGCAACGACATGGTGGTTGTCGTATCCGCCATGAGCGGTGAGACCAACCGTCTATTGGGCCTCGCCAGGGAAATCAACGCCGACGCGCCGGCGCGGGAGCTGGACGTGCTGTTGTCCACCGGCGAGCAAGTGACTATCGCGTTGTTGTCGATGGCCCTGCACCGACGCGGATTCGATGCGCGTTCGTATACCGGAGGCCAAGTTCACATTCGTACCGACAGCGTCCACGGACGCGCGCGCATACTCGACATTGAAGACGCACGCGTGCGCAACGATCTGGCGAGCGGGCGCGTCGTCGTCGTCGCCGGATTTCAGGGTGTCGACGAAGATCAAAATATCACCACACTCGGGCGCGGGGGTTCCGACACCACCGCGGTAGCGATGGCGGCAGCGCTCAACGCCGATGAGTGTCGGATCTACACAGACGTAGACGGTGTGTACACCGCGGATCCTCGCATCGTACCGGATGCACGACGTCTCGACCGCATTACCGATGAAGAGATGCTGGAGCTGGCGAGCTTGGGGTCGAAGGTGCTGCAAACGCGTTCGGTGGAGTTCGCCGGCAAGTATCGTGTGCCGTTGCGCGTATTGTCTTCCTTCGAAGAGGGTCCGGGAACATTGATAACTTATGAGGAACCTTCAATGGAACAGCCACTGATATCAGGCATTGCCTATAACAAGGACGAGGCGAAACTCACAATACGCGGAATTCCCGACGAACCGGGCATCGCCTACCGAATATTGGGACCGATCTCCGAGGCACACATTAACGTCGACATGATTGTGCAGAACGTGGGCGCCGATGAAACCACCGATTTGACCTTCACGGTCCATCGAAACGACTATGAAAACTCGTTGGAAATTTTGAAAAAGACCGCCGTGGAGCTGCAGGCGCGGGACGTGGGAGGAGACAACAACATAGCAAAGATCTCGGTGGTCGGTGTTGGAATGCGGTCTCACGCAGGTATTGCCACGACCATGTTCCAGGCGCTGGCTAACGAGGGCATCAATATTCAGATGATTTCTACCTCGGAGATCAAGATTTCGGTAGTGGTGGAAGACAAGTACTTGGAACTGGGAGTGCGGACTTTACACAAGGCTTTTGGCTTGGAAAACGGAAAAGAGTCCTAGAACCAAGGGGGAGGGGTAATTGGTTAGGTGAGGGTTCGGCATCTGATATATAATGCCGCAAGTCCCGGAGAATCGATTTACCGGGGAATCAGGTCACCCAATTTTACCGCAGAAGTCTTCAGGAGATCATTGAAAGATGCTGATTTTAACCCGACGTATAGGCGAGACCTTGAACATCGGAGACGATGTTCAGGTAACCGTTCTCGGGATAAAAGGAAACCAGGTTCGCATCGGTATCAACGCGCCGAAGGAGGTTCCGGTGCACAGGGAGGAGATTTACGAGCGAATCAAGCAGGAACAAAGACAAAAAGAATCGGAAGCTCAAACCGAGGAACAGGGCGAAGTCGCCGCCGAAGGCAACCAGAGCTGATTGAAATTGTCAGGAGAGATGGCCGAGCTGGCTGAAGGCGCTCCCCTGCTAAGGGAGTATGGGGCTAATAACTCCATCGAGGGTTCGAATCCCTCTCTCTCCGCCAA
>JBFGKR010000131.1:0-5934 GCA_041576575.1 Arenicellales bacterium
CTTGCCGAACTGCCGCTCGATCTGACTGAGTGCTGCCTGTAGCGCTTTTTGTCTGTTTTCGTCCAAAGCTTCTCTCCTTTCACGGGTGTAAGTTATCTCCAACAGGGTGCAATTATTTCATAACGGCGGTACCCCGCCTAGGTATCCCAGCGCCGCACCACTTCGTACTCCGATCCCGATGGAAGCAGCCGGGAACGGGCCAGGACCAGCCCCGAGACCGGCCAGTCGATGCGCGGTGCCGCGACACGCGGGCGTTTTTTGGCACGCCGCAGCAATGTGACGTGCGGGCTGAACGGCCGCCGCTCAACGCGGAATCCCAAACGCGCCAAGCGCTCCCGCAAATCCGACGCGCACTCTTGCAGCGCCGGGTCCGGCGTGCGGCTCCCGGCCCAAACGATTCCGTTGCGCGGCCAGAAGCCGAGACGGTCTATCGACAGGTTTGTACGCGGGATCGGCAACCGATCCATACACGCGCAAACCGCAGCAATCTGGGTGTCCACCACGTCTCCCAGAAACGCGACGGTCATATGCAGTTTCTCCGGGTCCACCGGACGTCCGCCGATCTGTTCGACGCACGCACGCACCAGGTCCGCCAGGCACCGACGCACTTCGGTGTCCGGCCAGAGGGCCACGAACATGCGCTGCGCGGGTTCCGACAACGCCTTTACCTCAGGCGCTCGCACAGGCCTTCGATGGCGAAACGCACCGCGCCCCAGCGTATGTCGGACCGATCACCGGAAAACATCCGCGTGGCGGTGTCGACCGATTGCGGGCTCAGCGCCCAACCGAAGCACACCATACCCACGGGCTTTTGCGGCGTGCCCCCGCCGGGTCCCGCCACGCCGGTCACCGAAATCGCCGCTTGCGCCTCGCTGTGCGCCAACGCGCCGAGGGCCATGGCGCGCGCGGTGGGCTCGCTGACCGCGCCGTGCGCTTCGAGCACCGACTGCGGCACGCCGAGACACTCCGTCTTGGCGGCATTGCTGTACACCACGAAGCCGCGTTCGAACCATTCCGAGCTGCCGCCGACCGATGTCAGCACTTGCGCAATCCAGCCTCCGGTGCACGATTCCGCAGTGACACACAGGCGGCCGCGCGCGTGCAGCGCGGCTCCGGCGAGGGCGGCCAACCGCTCCGATTCACGCGCGATATCATCGGTCATATCGGCCTCCTAGACGCCGTCTCCTCAGTGTGTCCAGCGGCTTAATTCGGTACGGGCGATATTGTATTATTGTTTCCGGAACCAACCCGTTGCCAACCATGGGTTTTTCAGCGAACATCCATTCCCTTGCCGGCTCTATTGCACAGCCTACAGTGAAACGACCGAAAGCTACAAACGCAGCGTTCGCAATATTGGCAATGGCTACGGGCGTGGACGCCTATGCGCAGCAGTCCGATCCGCTGATATTCGACGATCGACCTTCAATTCGGGAAATCAAACACCCCCCGTGGTTCAAGAGCAGTTTTTTGGATTTCAGCGAAGACCTGACCGAGGCGGTCGCTGCCGGAAAACGCGGCATCATAATCTACTTTGGGCAGGAGAACTGCGCCTATTGCGAAGCCCTGATGGAGGTCAACTTCGGCGCCAAGGACATTGCCGAATACACACAGCGACATTTCGACGTCATCGACTTGGACATCTGGGGAAGCCGCGAAGTCACCGACTTCGACGGCGACCGTTACACCGAGCAGGACTTCGCCGCCTTCCACGGCACCAACTTCACGCCGTCGATCTTGTTTTACGATGGAGATAAGGCGCTGGCGATGCGCTTGATGGGCTACTACCCCCCCTATAGGTTCCGCGCCGCGCTCGAATACGTGGCCGACGGTCACTACAAAAACGAGAGTTTCCGCGACTACCTTGCCCGCGCCGACCCGCCTCCAAAGTTTGATATCGGGGACTTGAATGAACGCGAATTCTTTCTTCCTCCGCCACACATGCTGGATCGTTCGCGCATTCGCGCGCAACGACCGCTGTTGGTGTTTTTCGAGCAGCCCGAGTGTCACGCGTGTGATGTCCTGCACAGTGAACCATTATCGGACCCCGATGTGCAGGTGCAATTACATAAGTTCGACATCGTGCAAGTGAACATGTTGGCCGATAGCCCCATCATTACCCCGGAAGGCAAAAAGACCACCTCGTCCGCCTGGAGTGACGACCTAGGGTTGTTCTTTGCGCCTACTCTCGTGTTCTTCGATGAAGACGGAAAGGAGGTGTTTCGTATCGCCTCGGTAGTGCACGTCTACCGCTTGGCCAAGGTGTTGGAGTACGTTCTGCATCGCGGTTATGAATCGGGGCTCAACTACCAGCAGTGGCACGGTCGGCGCCGCATCGAGCAACAGGCTAGCGCCTCCAAGTGAAGGCGGCCCCCGCATTTTGTCCGCGTTGACGGCGGACTTCGAACAAACAAACGCCGGCGGCGACCGACACATTCAAACTCGAAACAAAGCCATGCATGGGTATACGCACCAGCGCGTCGCAATTTTCCCGCGTCAGTCTTCGAAGTCCGCGGCCCTCGCCCCCGAGAACCAGAGCCAAGGGAAAAGTTAACTGCGTCTCGTAAAGGATCTGCGCAGCGTCGTCCGTGGCGCCCACCACCCAGATTCCTTGGCCCCGGATTTGCCGCATTGCGCGGGCAAGATTGGATACCCGGTAGAGCGGTACCAACCCCCCCGCCCCGGAAGCGACCTTGTAGACCGTCGCATTGATCGGACAGGAACGGTCCCTGGGCATGATCACCCCATGCACTCCTGCCGCGTCGGCGGAGCGTAGGCACGCGCCGAGGTTGTGGGGATCTTGCACGCCGTCCAAGAGCAGCAGCAATGGCGTCTCGTCCAGTCGTTGCAAGTCGGCACGGAGGCTGGATTCGTCGCCGATCTCCATCGCGCGAATTTCTGCCGCAATGCCCTGATGACGCGTGTCGACGCCCAATCTCTGCAATCCTTCGTCATCTGTGCGCTCGACCGCGATCCGCTTACGGCGGGCGCGCGCCTCCACATCCGTCAAGCGGTCATCTCTTCGCTTGCGATCCACCCAAACGTGCAGAACGCGATCGGGAAACCTACGTATCGCGGCCTCCACGGTATGGACGCCGTGAACAATCAATCGCTTCATGGCGTTTGCCGCCGCCTTCGCCGCCGAGTTCTTCGGCCCGCTTTGTGATCGACCAATTCGAAGTCAATCTTGGCCGCGTCGAGATCGACGCGGACGACCTTTACCTCCAATTCATCGCCCAAGCTGTAGGCGACGCCGCTGCGCTCACCCGTCAAACGATGTCTCGCAGGATCGAAATGGAAATAATCGTTCCCGAGGCCGGTGACGTGCACCAGTCCTTCTACGTAAACCTCCACCAACTCCACGAAGATCCCGAATTCGGTCACGCCGGAGACCACGCCTCTGTATTGCTCTCCGATATGGTCCTGCATGAACTCCGCTTTCAACCATTGCACGACATCGCGGGTTGCTTCATCGGCGCGCCGCTCGGTCAGCGAACAATGATCCGCGATTCTCTCCAACTCGACATCCGGTTCCGTCTTCGCAACATCGCGTTTATTAGCTTTGGCCGAACGTTTGACGGCCCGATGCACGAGCAGGTCGGGATAACGTCGGATCGGCGACGTGAAATGGGTGTAGCGGTCGAATCCAAGCGCGAAATGCCCAATGTTGAGGGTGGTGTAAACCGCTTGTTTCATGCTGCGCAACAGCGCCGTTTGCACAATCCGATTGAATGGCTTGTCCGCGCATTGCGCGACGACTTCAGCGAAGTCGCCGGGCTGCGGATTCCTTCCCCCTCCGAGCGACAATCCGAACTCGAGCAGATACTTGTTGACGTCTTCGATCTTGAACGGATCGGGTTTCTCGTGAACTCGAAAAATTCCCACAACACCGCTTAGCAGCAGGGTGTCGGCCGCACACACATTGGCAGCCAACATACAATCCTCGATCAGCTTATGCGCGTCGTTGCGTTCCAGAGGAACGATGCGCTCGATTTTACGCTGCCGGTCGAACTCGATCTGCGTCTCCGGAAGTTCAAAATCAACGGTGCCGTTCCGGATGCGACGCGCACGCAACGCCTTCGACAACGCATATAGTTCTTCCAGATTTCCAACCAGGCCGCGGTGGCGATCGAGCAGCTCTGACCTCCTTTCTACAAGGATCGCCGCAACTTCCGTATAGGTGAACCGCGCCTTGGAGCGCATCACCGCTTCGTAGAATCGATAATCGCCCAGATTGCCGTCTAGATCGACAAACACTTCGCAAACAAAACAGAGGCGATCGACATGGGGGTTTAACGAACACAATCCGTTGGACAATTTTTCCGGAAGCATCGGTATCACCCGCCCCGGGAAATACACCGAATTCCCGCGGTCTCGCGCAGCCTCGTCCAAGGGTGAATCAGGGGCGACGTAGTGCGACACGTCGGCAATGGCGACAACGAGGCGCCAGCCGTGATCGACTCGCTCGGCATACACGGCATCGTCGAAATCCCGCGCGTCTTCGCCGTCGATGGTCACCAGTGGAACGTCGCGAAGGTCGGTTCGCGCTGCGAGATTCGCCGCTACGTCATCACCCAATGCGTGGACTTGCTCGGTCGCCTCCTCGGACCAGCAGTGGGGCAAGTCGTATTTGCGTATAGCGATTTCGATTTCCATTCCCGGCGCCAAGTGTTCTCCCAGTACCTGAGTGATCCGGCCAACGGGTTGAAGCTGTCCGTCGGGCGGTCGCGTAATCTCCGCTACGACAATTTGATGATTGCGGGCGCCCGCGGATTGATCAGGTGGAACGAGGATATCCTGACTGATGCGTTGGTCATCTGGGACGACAAAGCCGATCCCCTTCTCGAGTACATAGCGCCCCACCACTTGCTTGATGCCGCGCTCCGTAATCGCCACCACGGTCCCCTCGAGACGCCCCCGGTGGTCGATGCGGGAGACGCGCGCCACGACGCGATCACCGTGAAGCACGCTGCGCATCTCCCTGGGAGAGAGATAAAGGTCGGCCCCCCCTTTATCCGGCACCAAAAATCCGTATCCGTCGGCATGTCCCGTAACCCGACCTGAAATCATGTCCATGTGCGACGGCAGTGCGTAGCGCCCTTTTCGGTTCTTGATCAGCACGCCCTCCGCCTCCATTCGATCGAGCATTACTCGCAACTTCTTTTTGTCGTTCGCGTTTTTAACCGTAAAGCTACGAAATAACGACGTTTCCGTCAGCGGCTGTCGGCGTTGCCGCAGATAACGCAGCACTTGCTCTGGAGTAGGGATCCGTTTGGTCGTTTTTCTCTTCGTTGACATCACACGCGTCGCTGGTTAGAGTGCCTCGCCCGTTTTGTCCGGCGACGGCCGTGCCGAGGTGGCGGAACTGGTAGACGCGCTAGCTTCAGGTGCTAGTGGGGGCAACCCCGTGGAGGTTCAAGTCCTCTCCTCGGTACCATTAGAACACAGCTACCACGCCGTACCCATCGTGCCGTACGGCTCTTTCCGAGCGAATCGGTCCCGAGGAGAGTCGTGCTCTCGGTCGGCTCAGGACGCGGTCTTCGCGTCCGCCTCGCCCCGCAGCTGCCCCAAACATACTTGTGTCGAAACGATTGCCGCATACGGAACACTCAGCGCCGCCATGAACGCGCCGTGCACGTCCGCCGCCGGTATCGTCCGTCCACGAAACTCAAGGTCTCGCGTCGCACAGGCGTCTTCCAGTACTGTGCACTGCAATCCCAAATCAAACGCAGCGCGTGTAGTGGCGTCGATGCACATGTGACTCATGGCACCGCAAATCGCAAGCTTCGTGATGCTTCGCGATTGTAAGTGAGACCAAAGCTCGGTATCACGAAAGGCGTTGGGAAAGTGCTTTCGCAATACGATTTCATGGTCCTCCGGCGACACCGAGGCGTGAATTTCAACGCCTTTGGTATCGGGCAGAAAAAACGTCGCCCC
>JBFGKR010000132.1:0-5932 GCA_041576575.1 Arenicellales bacterium
AGCCATATAAAGCACCTGCGACCATCGACGACCCGGCTATACTCGGCGAGATTACGACGGCGCTCGAGGGGCTTGGATACCCCAAATCCGGTTGAGGCGTGGAGCCTGGAAAACCAGGGTTACGACAAGGGAAAACCAGGGTTTGCCCTCCGTGGCGCGCCCTGGTCCCGTCCCTGGTAAGGGCAGCCGTCCCTGCTGCCGCGGTCCAAGCCTTGGGGTAACAGCATACGCGAAGACGACCCCGCGTTCTTCACCCATATGAGTGATATTTTCCGTACTACAACACCGCCGAGTCTTGCGCCGGTCGCGGCCCGGTTTGTGTGCAGGTGAAGCATAGCGTCGAGGGCACGTTTTCGGGACCGAGCCAGCGGGGAAACCGGAAGCGCGCCCGCGTAGAGATGGCCCAAGGCAAGGCGCGCCTCCGCAGCGTTTCGTCTGTTCAATCCAATCCAGGACGCTTGCATTAACGTGAGCCCGCACTGGCGGAGAAGGGAGCGGACGGCTGGGCGCCGAGCGGTGGCATAGTCCCCAACTCATCGCGCTGGGTTGCGTGGCGCGCAACTCCATGCGTTCGAGACCGAGTCAAAGGCGGAACAGACGCAGAATCGCGGGCATCGCTGTCCGCCCCCCACCCGCGGACATGGACGGATTTCCTCCGTGGAAACAAAACGTCGGCTTCTTTTCCCTCCCCCGCCTGGCACAGCCGGACGGGTCAGGTATGGCGTGCTGCACACGGACTTCGCTTGCGCGCTTCCAAACGAACCGTCGCTGCGCTTCGCCCGCAGTGCTTGGCGAAATTTTCGGGTAATGCGCTACTTCGATTTTTCAAGGTCCCCGATGACGGCCATTAGAAAGCGCGTCGCCTCCCCCCCCGTGACTACGCGGTGATCAAAGGTGAGCGATAACGGCAAAATCCTGTGCACGGCGGGCTTACCATCAACTGCCAGCACCGCTTCCCGGGCGCGCCCGGCACCCAGTATCGCGACCGTGGGGGGGAGAAAAACGGGGTTCGCATAACGACCGCCGAATGAGCCAAAATTCGACAGCATAATGGTGTACCCGCGCAGTTCCTCGGGCGGCACATTGCGTTGTTGCACCGCCTTTTTCATTTCTTCCAGTCCGCGCCGAAGATCTTTGGCGTCGCGGTTACCTATATCGTGCAGAACGGGCACGAACAATCCATCTTCCGTATCCAGCGCTATCCCCAGATCGATTTTCTTCAGGACACGACGTCCCACCGCATGCCCGTCGTACCAGGCGTTCAGCGCGGGCTCCGCCTTGCAGGCGACGGAAATCGCGCGGACCAGCCGGATCGTGGTGTCTCCGTTTTTCCACTCATCGATGTCCGCATCGTCCGACACCGTCACCGGTACCACGTCGGCATTCGCCATGGACATATTGCGCGCCATTGCGCGCCGGGGGCCCTTGAGCAGTTCCATCGGACCCACCTCTTTCAGGATTTTCGCAACTCGCTGCACGTCAGAGGCCGTTATCGCGCCGTCTTTCCCACTGGGAGTCACGGACACCAGATCCACTTCCAGCTTACGGGCCAACGCGCGCACCGCGGGCGTCGCGCGGATGCCCACCGCGGCTTTGCCCACGTTCATGGCCTTTTCCTGCACCAGCTCGTCACCCACGGCCACTTTCCCAACGACCGTTCCCTTGTCCTTCGAAACTCGATCCTCGGTTTGCACGCCTTCGACGGTAAAGCTCACCAAAGAGCTTCCGGTGGCAATGATGTCACCCTCCTCGCCGAATAATTTTGCGACAGTACCGTCGAAGGGGGCCGGAATTTCGACGACCGCCTTAGCCGTCTCCATTGATACCAATGGATTATCTTTTTTTATCACGTCTCCGACGCGAACGTGCCATTTGACGATCTCGGCATCGGGCAGCCCTTCGCCCAGATCCGGTAGCTTGAATATCTTCGTGGCCATTAACCGAACTCCAAAACTTCTCGCACCGCAGCGATTATTTGATCGACACCGGGAAGATAGTAATCCTCGAGTCGGTAGAGCGGCATGACCGTGTCGTAGCCGGTAACGCGCTTGACCGGCGCGAGCAAATTCAGTAACCCGTATTCCGCGATTTGGGCTGCTATTTCAGCGCCGAATCCTGCCGTACGGGCCGCTTCATGCACGACGACGCATCGCCCCGTTTTTGCCACGGAATCCAGAATAGTCTGCGCATCAAGCGGTTTCAAACTTGCCACATCTATAACTTCAGCGTCGACGCCCTCCTGCTCCAACTGGTCCGCGGCCTGCTGGGTCTCGTGCAGCATGGCACCCCAGGAGACCAGCGTGACGTCTGAACCCTCGCGCAGTGTATAACAAGTATCCAAAGGCAAACTTTCGCCGTTGTCCTCCACTTCTTGCTTCACTAGACGATAAATACGTTTTGGTTCGAGAAAAATCACAGGGTCGGGATCTCGAATGGCTGCCAGCAGCAAACCGTACGCACGCGCAGGTGAGGACGGAATGACCACGCGCAATCCAGGGATATGGGCGAACATGGCCTCGTAACTTTCGGAGTGATGCTCCGGCGCGTGGATGCCGCCGCCGTAGGGAGCCCGCAAAACCATGGGGCAGGTAAGGCGACCGCGGGTTCGATTCCTCAGTCTGGAGGCGTGATTCAAAATCTGGTCCACCGTGGGGTAGATAAATCCCATAAACTGAATCTCGGCGACCGGACGCAGGCCTTGAGCGGCCATACCCACCGACAGACCCGCTATCAGGCCTTCGGCCAGAGGAGTATCGACCACGCGCTCGTTGCCATATCGCTCTTGCAGACCTACGGTGGCGCGAAACACTCCGCCGTTCACGCCGACATCCTCTCCGAGGACAATGACGTTTTCGTCTGCCGCCATCTCGAAGGCCAACGCCGCATTCACAGCTTCGACTAAATTAATCTCCGGCATGATGCCGTTGCTCCCTTGCCACCAATTCGTCCCGTTGGGGTCGCAGTGTTTCCGGCAGGTTCTCGTATAAATAGTCGAACATGCTAGACGGTTTCTGGATCGCGGTCTCAAGATAAGCCTTTGCCGCGTCCTCCACTTCCCGACGACAGGTCTGGTGGAGTTCTTCATCTTGTTTCGGATCCCAGAATTGACTTGCAATCAGGTATTGGCGCAATCGTTTGATCGGTTCGTATTCCCAATGTGCTTTGATTTCCTCTTTACTGCGATAACGACTGGCATCGTCCGCGGTGGTGTGATCGGCAAGACGATACGTGATCGTTTCGATCAGACTCGGTCCGCCTCCATTGCGAGCTTTCTCCACCGCGGCGGAGAGTCGATCCAACACCGCAATCGCATCGTTACCGTCCACCTGTTCGCCGCCGAACCCCGCAGCGACGGCCTTTTGCGCCAAGGTCTGGCAAACCGTCTGCTGGCTGCGTGGCACCGAAATCGCCCATTGGTTGTTGTTGACCACCAACACGAGGGGCAAATTCCACACGCCCGCCGCATTGGCCGCCTCGTAAAAATCCCCCTTCGACGTGGCGCCGTCCCCAAATACGGCCACCGCCACCCGTGGTTCCTTACGGTACTTCATCGCCAGCGCCACACCCGCTGCGTGTGGTATCTGGGTGGCGATGGGCACGCAGATGGGGAAGTCCTCCCGTGGCCCGGCGTAGTCCATGCCCCGCTCGTCTCCCCCCCAATAAAGAAACAATTCCGTCATGGTCACACCGCGCGCGAGTTGCGTTCCATACTCACGGTAATAGGGTACGAGCACATCCTTCGGCTGCATGGCCGCACCCAAAGCCGCAAATACCGCTTCTTGACCGAGAGACGATGCGTAAGTGCCGAGATTTCCGGTGCGCTGCAGTGCTATAGCCTTTTGGTCGAAGGTTCGCGTAAGCACTATAGAGCGATACAGGGCAACCAAGGTCTCGCGTTGATTTGCGACTTCGGGTAGCGGACGAATGACGGAGCCGTCCTTGTCGAGGTAGCCTGTATAACGAATATCAAACTTCGCCACGCATTCGAGTTCTTCTTGGCGTTCGGTCTTTTTTTCTCCTGCCATGTTTGCCTCAGTAGTGTAATGCTCAGTGCAGCCTAATGGCTCCTGAGATATTCGTACATTTCTCAGCCCACGGTCGGCGCTTCAATGCTGATCCACTAATCGCAATATCCGCTATCGATTTGGGAGGCGCGCGCCGCGACGGCCCCGGAACGATGAGGACGAAATCGAGAATCTCCGCGGCAGGCCATGCTGCATCAATAAAACAAGCGACTCGCGAGCTCTCCTCCTGGAGGCATGTGTTCATTCTCCATATCGCGCTCGAGTTTGCGTATTTGCTGGCTGATCTTCTCAAGCCCTTGGTCCGTCATTAATTTACGATTTTGATCCACCAATTTGCCGTTCAAACGGTTGCACAAGGTCTTCGCGCTCGCGACCATTTGATCGAAGGTCGCGGCGGGCTTTGAGGTCGCGGGGATGTTCATGAACAGCGTAAGACCCTCGGTTGAAAAATGTTCCAGGTTTTCGGGATCAAATCGTCCATCGCCGAACAGGTTCGCCAGACTGAAAAGAATTGGAGACCCAACTGTCGAGACTCGTCGCTTCTGATAAAAGTGACGCTGATTCAATTCCATACCGAGATCGCGCGCGTGTTTATCGATGTCGGCACCCCGAAATCCACCGCCTTGGCGCACAAGGATATTCAGAATCGCCAGCGAGTCGAATTTTTTGTACACTTCATCGAGGGCCTTGGCGCGTTCCAGCGCTTCCTCGAAACTGCTGGAAAAACTGAATCTTCGCCCGAATACTTCAGCAAATCGCAAGACCATTTGACTAAACTGATTCAACTCCGACTCTGTTACGGGCCCGCTTCGATTCGCGAGTTGCAAGGTCATTCCGAAATGCGTAAAGCGCGCCGATTCCGGTTCGCGTTCTAGGTCAACCCAGACCTTAGAGGGATGATTCAGCCCGTAAATACGATGTTGCTTGTGCAATTCATACTCGAACTGCCGGTACAGGCCGAGTGCGGTGTCCCGCTTTATGACGTTTTTTCCCGGTATTCGTGCGACGAAATCGATGTCCAGGTCGTTGTCTCGCGACTTCAACTTATCGGTGACGCGAATGTCTATCCCGTCAATGGGAGTATGAGCAACCTCCTGCACGTCCCGCAATTCCTCGTCGAATTCGTCTGCGTCTAATCGAATACTGGGCTCGGCGGGCACCTGTTCCGGAGATAAAACCGTATCTCCCATTTCCGTAGGCAATGCAGGATTGTGGTCCGCGTCTTCGCGACGTACCAAGACGGGCTCCTGCCAATCCGCCCCTGCTTCATGCAGCCGCGATTCCTGCTTTCGTATTCGACCCAGGCGGTACCGGTCGTAAGAAATAATCAAAACGACTATGAACAGGACGATGCCCGCGATAATCAGAGCCGTGCGCAATTCAATCATTGCGCCGCGATCTCTATCGCTTCGTCAACATCGACAGACACGAGACGCGATACTCCCGGTTCCGCCATGGTCACACCAACCAATATACTGGCCGCCTCCATGGTGATTTTATTATGGGTGATGACGATCAACTGAGTGCGTTCACATAGATTTTTGAGTATTCCGCAATAGCGTTCGACATTAGCGTCGTCCAGAGGAGCATCGACCTCATCCAACATGCAGAACGGCGCCGGGTTGAGATCAAAAAACGCGAACAGCAACGCCACTGCGGTCAGGGCCTTTTCTCCGCCCGAAAGCAGATGAATTGTGCTGTTGCGTTTTCCAGGTGGACGCGCCATAACCCCCACACCCGCGTCAAGAAGGTCGTTCCCAGTCAGCTCAAGATAGGCGCTGCCTCCACCGAATAATTGAGGAAAGAACTGTTGAAATCTCTTGTCCAGTTTCTCGTAGGTGTTCCTAAACCTTGACCTCGTCTCGCGATCGATTTTTTGAATCACTTCCTCCAGCATCGCCAGGGCT
>JBFGKR010000133.1:0-5930 GCA_041576575.1 Arenicellales bacterium
CAGCGACGGTATTCATTGAGGAACCCGGCGGCCAGGGGCCGCCCCCCGCCTGTCGCGGCGTCGCCGCGGACGTGGCGTGCACCGAACCGGCCCACTCCGGCATCAGGTGACAACTCAGACACAACGCCCCGGCGGTATCATCCACGCGCAAGAATTTCCGATAGGGATTGTCATGCGGGTCGTGGCAAGTCGTGCATTGAAGCTGTCCTTCACGATCGAGCGGCAGATCGCGGGGAAGCTCCCCGGGATCCGCCAAAGCTCCGTGCCGAAGCGCCAGCTCACGGTCATAGGTGAAAGACACCGGATGATCGTCCGAGAGATCGAGCCCCACCGACGACGCGCCGCCAAGTGGAACGATTGTGGCTACGCCCGCCGTCGATACGCGCAGGTTGCTCAAGGCAACGGTGCCATCGTGGCAGGACAGGCACATGCGGGAGGATCCTGTGGGCTGCTGGCGTCGCCCCAGTTCCTCGAGTTTCGAGGTCGAGCTCTCATAAATGTTGTAAGTTTGCCCCGGCAGTTCGAGGTTCCAGAGTGCGCCGGCCGGCTTCGTGTTGTGAGGTGCGTGGCAGAATACGCAGACAGCGGAGACTTCCGCTTGCCTCGTTGCGCCGGGTCCACTGGCGGTTAAATTGTGCGCGGAATCACTGAGGCCCGCCTCGGAAGCCGTCGGGCTCCCCAACATGAGAAGGACCCAGAACCAGTTGAACGCGGTCTTGGTCTTAGTCAAATCGATTTCCTTTAAGATACTGAAAGACCTGAATGCGCTGATTGTAGCCGTCCGCAACGTAAATTCGGTCGTCGGCATCGATAAATATTCCGCCGGGCAGCCAGAATTGACCCGCGTGCGCCCCGTGGCTGCCGAAATTCAACAGCAAGCGACCGCCGGAATCAAAGATCTGCACGGTGTCGAACAAGGCGTCCACTACGTAAACGTGGCCGTCGCTGTCACCGGCGACCCCCTTGGGCGCCGCGAAATCGCCGGAACCGTCGCCGTGCCGGCCAAAGCTGCTGACAAAGCGGCCGTCGCGGGTAAACGTCTGAATGCGAAACCCCAAGGCGTCGGTGACGTAGACCGTGTTGTCCCTGCCGATGGCGACGTGGGTCGGATAATTGAATTCACCGGGCGCGACGCCACGTCTTCCAATAGCCCTTTCTAAATTCCCCGCCCCATCGATAACCCAGACTCGGTGTGCCGCGCTGTCCGCGACGTACAAGAGATCCGCGCCGGAATCGTAGGCGAGACCGGCCG
This sequence comes from Arenicellales bacterium, assembly GCA_041576575.1. Classification (GTDB taxonomy): domain Bacteria; phylum Pseudomonadota; class Gammaproteobacteria; order Arenicellales; family JAANXG01; genus CALZGZ01. The sequence goes on from JBFGKR010000133.1 coordinate 1,253, forward strand.
GCCGTTCGAATCTCTGGTCGGACACGACGCTCTGCAATTCGCCGTTCGAATCGTACACGAAGACTTTGCGGTGGTACGAATCAGCAAGGAAGACACGATCGCCCGGGTCCAGGGTGACGGCCACCGGGGACACGAGCTGTTGTGCGCCGGCCGCCGACACGCGCCGGGTCCTCTGGCGCCGAGGGTCCAGGATCCACAGCGCCGGGGCGCCGACGTCGGCGACGTACAACGCGTCCCCCCGCGCGGCCACGTCCGCGGGCCGGACGAAAAGCATTTCCTCGTCGCCGCGCACGAAATTTCGCATTCGCCGCCAAAACGAGAATTTTATCCCCAAATCCCGACCCCTTGTCACACTGGTAAGGAAGCGAATCCGCGGTTCAAGGGGCGGGGACGGCCACACGAGCGATGCCGCCGTCGCCGTATCGGGTACGGTGTTCTCGATCGTCGAGCACGCCGCGAGCACGCTCATAATGAAAAGCAGATATATCGGCTTGGCGGATGCTCGCATAGGCCCGCTCAAAAACGTCGGATCACTCTGAGCGTGGTGCGGTAATCCTGCAAATCGGTTTCACCACGACGAAGATCTATAAATTGCACAGTCGGCACTATATCCAGCTTGCCGTAACGCCATCGCACTCGCGCACCCAGTTCTTCTCGGTGCTCGTCCGGGATCAGCGTGTCATTGAGATCGCGCACCTCAGCGAAGAATTCGACGCGGAGATTGGCGTGACGAACATAAGTGAGCAGCGCCCGTACGGCCTGCAGCTCACTGACGCGGTCCCGTGGCCGCGTAAACTCCGTTTCGCTGAGGCGGCCATTCAAACTGAGCTGCCAGCGAGGTCGAAAGTCGTAGCGAAGCGACGCAATTGCCCGGATCGTTTCCTTGTCCTGATCTCTCGACTCTGATTGTTCGTGTTCCACCAGTAGCCGTCCTCGAACACTCTCTGTGTCGTAATGCATGTCGACGCCGAAGGCCTCCAACTCACGGTCGTTGAGAAATTCATTGTCTCCTCCGGACAATAAATCCTGGTTTGTTTCCTCGCGTCGGTAAAACGGACGAAAATTCCTGTATCCGATCGAAAGGTCGAATGCATAACCGTCGGTTTCGATCTTTCTGGATGGATCAACGAGGACGACATAATCGACACGGATCAAATCATCTGGATTGATGCCCGCCGAGGTCAGAGTGCAGGGCAAGGGTACGACCTCGGTGACATCGCCGATGTTTCGCAAGGTGTAGTCCACCCCTTCGACCAGAGGACGCGGCACGGAGAAATCACCGCAGCCCGTCACTTCCGGACCATTCTCGGTCTTGACAATCGATACGGAACCTGGCTCCACCAACGGTTGATTCAGGCCGATCGGCAGCGCGAACGTTTCGTCGAATCTGTGCTCTTCCTCGAAGACGAACGCCCGCGTAGTTTCGAATTCATCGTCCTGTCGTTCTTTGAAGACCGTCAGATTGGCGAATACTCGCGCATCATTAGGAAGTCGTTTTTTGTAGTCGAGATTCAGACGGCCGCGCCGTACGTCGCGCCCACCGCCGGGAAAATTTTCCGTGGCATCACTCAGTTCCAATGTTGTTTCCAGACTCTCGTACAAACGGTGATCCAACAGAAAAGCGATTGTCTGTTTGTCGTTGTCACCAACGGGTCGATCGGTGAATGTCGACAGATACCGGTATCGCGTGCGCAAGCGGTCACTGTGATCGATGTTCAATAGTTGATCTATGTTCAACCGGGTCTCGTCTCTGATGCCTGTCCGGTCGTTGATGCGAATTCTGGTGTCCCATCGCCGGTTGAGCCCAGGTCCGAAATCGAGGCTATAAAAAGCGCTAGCATCGTGACTGCTAAAATTGGTCGAAGGGAAGAATCTTTCATCCTTGTCGACAAAAGCATATCGAACACGGAGCGCGCGATTTAGCCAGCCCCGTCGCCCATCGTAGGTGATGCTGTAACGACGTTCGTCGCGGCGTGAACTCGCGAGCGCTTCTCGGCCGAAAGCCGTTTCGCTGCGATCGACGCGCATGCTGAGCGTGGAGGGGATATACAATCTTCGCGCGGAAACCGTTACACCGGCATTGCTGACGTCGGATCGCGAAGATCCCGCTAAACCACCGCTTTGCGTGGAGCGATTGCGATTCGCGAACACGATTGCCGAAAACGAGTTCAAGGGAAGAATATCGGCCAGGAACTCGTATCCGCTCAAGTCAGTGTCTCTGCTGTCGTCGAAGTCCGTGCCGTCGCTGGTGAAGTCGAGCTCCTGCCTGGCGATTCCGACCGTACCGCCCAGGGTGAACCGAGCCAGACGCGGGTCGACGATGTAGGCGCCGCGATTGCGTACAGTAAAACGTGCCTCGTACAGCCGATTGTCATTGCGTTGCCGTACTGCAGGATTTTCCGTATCGATCCGGGAGTGATCGAGATACGCTTCTACCCGGCCTTCCCAGCGACCCAGATGGAAACCGGGTATCAATTCGCTCACGGGGCGGACCGGACGCCAGACGTATTTGGGGGGTGTCTCCTGGGGGACGACGCTCGCGGGCAGTGGAATCGAGGGCCGCACGTTCTCTCGAGGCAACTGCTGGGCAAGGTCGACGCCGCGGGTCATAGTGTCGAATCCCGGGTGTCCGGCCGCAACCGCGGTGGTCTCGAGTGGGGGCTGCCGCAACCCGACGCGCCTCACGTTCTCCGCGGCAGAAATTCTTTGGTCGGAAGGCCTGATCTGTTCACCGGGCTCTATCCGATCGGGCGGCGCAAAGCCGAAGCCTGAACCCGGCTGCGGTTCGGCGTCAACGGCCGTCAGCAAGCCGGAGGATGCCAAAAGCATTCCGATCCAAACTGGCAGGCATCGGTTCATGATGTTTCCCGGCGCGGCCATTAACAATCTTAGTTGTGGACATCGTTTAAAGTCGATGAATCGAACCTTGCGCGCTGGCGATCAGCCAAGAGGTATCCGAACACAGTCGATAGCACGCCGTATTCGTCGGTTGGAGGACGCGTCTGCGCAGCTCACGATGTGCTGATCTACGATACGGAGACCCCACCTAATTTAATTGTTCGGGTTGCCTCCTACCTTTTTGTGGCACATGGGGCAGGTATCGAAGTTCACTTGCCAAGCCCGTTTCCCGTTATGACACGCGCCACAGGTTTGTCCTTGCAACATTTCCTCCATCGTAATCTTAGTCGCACCCGCCTTCATTTGGAAGATCGCGCTATGGCAGACGTAGCACCTGTAGTGAATGCGGTGCTTCCAGTGAGGAAACACCGCCGGGGGAATTTCGTTGGTTTCATCTCCTTCGCGCTGAAATTCGATGTCGCCGAGCACCGCGTGGACAACGCCGGGTACGAGCATCACGATCACAGAGATTAAGGCAATACGAACGCTACGCATAGTTCGCCTTGTTACTGAATCGGCGAAACGGCAGTTGCGCCCTTCCAAGCCGAGGGCGGCTTGTTACGACGTGAACCCCGAATCTTCCGGTCATCCCGCTTTCTCCAAATCCGACATATTCGGATGACACCGTGAGCACGCGCCTTCGACGCCAAACGCGACCCTGCCATGGCAGACGCCGCAATACTCCCCAGCCCTGATCTTGTCCATGGTTATCACCGGTTTGGGAGCGTCTTCCTCCAACGGGAAAATCGCCGGGTGGCAGTTGCCGCAGGTGAGCCATGTGGTGTGATCGGCGTGCGCGTAGGTGACCGCCGCGAAACCGCTGCCGGTGCGTGCGAGCCTGACGTCAAAATCCAATACCGCTTTGGCCGGAGCGTCCGGCTCCACCCCGAACCGCGGCAGAATGGCCTCGCCCCGCAACGCTTCGTTCCAGTCGATTTGCCCGGTCCTCGGGTGTTTGGGCAGAATCTCGCTCGCCTCGGACCAGGTTTTCGCCGTCTCGGCCGGCAGCTCTTTTCGCACAGGTGCGTCGCGGGCTTTCCTGGCTGCGTCCAGCGCTTGTTTGGTCGCCGCCAATTCGCGTTCCAAGGTCTGAATTTCCGCCAACAGGTTCTCCCGCACTTTGGTTGTGGGGGGCAGTGGTTCGCTCTCCACACCGTCGAAAAATATGGAGAGGACCTTTTGACTACACCCGCTCGTCAATGTCAGCGCCAAGCAGCAGCCCACCAAGAGTCGCGGCGCCGACGTCTCAAAATTCAAACTACGCATCATTCAATCGTGGCCCGGTCGCTTGTTTGGTGCAAAAAACTCCGGCATCGTGGCGGGACTATTCGTGTGTGTACCGGTCAGAAGCGTACCCCACGTCGTAGGTCGATGACTAGGATTTTATATGATTGCCGACAAGAAATAACTTAAATCTTCGCCGTCAAGGCGCGGTTCAAAACCGATCGTGTTCGGGTCCGCTCGGGCCGCCGAGGACTACGGAAGAGCGCGATTGGAGGGAGGCTGGACACCTTAAAATGGAGGCGCCTCAAAATTGAGCTCAGGCCCCATTTCCTCAATCGTAGTTACCGCCGCAGGGGACGCGTCACTGCGGGTATTCGAGATCGACTCGGATCCTTGCCGTAACCGAGAGGCGAACCTCCCGCTCCGAGCCGCCGCAGGCCGTGGCGCCGGCTAACCTTCGACCTTCTTGAACCGCCGCTGCTCCGCAGGCAGTTGCGGCGGTGGAAGGAAGCTGTCCTCAGCCGTCGTGTTTACAAGGCGGTACACGTTGATGCGA
>JBFGKR010000134.1:0-5910 GCA_041576575.1 Arenicellales bacterium
GGCCCTGGAGCTCCGCGACGAGGATCCAAAGCGATACGGCGGTAAAGGTGTGCTCAAAGCGGTCGCCAACGTCACCGTTGAGATACACAAAGCCCTACAAGGTCGCGACGCATTCGATCAACAGGACGTCGATCAGACAATGATCGAACTCGACGGCAGCGGTAATAAACAGCGCTTGGGTGCCAACGCCATATTGGCGGTGTCTCTAGCAACCGCGAAAGCGGCTGCTGCGGCTCAAGGCAAACCTTTGTATAGATACCTCGCCGACCTGCACGGTCAGCAACCGCCGTTTCGAGTGCCCGTCCCACAGATGAATATTGTCAATGGCGGGGCGCATGCGGACAATGCGATCGACTTTCAAGAATTCATGATCCTGCCGACGGGTGCGAAGCGATTTGCCGACGCGTTGCGTGCCGGCGCGGAAGTATTTCACGCTCTGAAGAGCGTGCTATTAGACAAGGGTCTCAGCACTGCTGTCGGGGACGAAGGAGGCTTTGCTCCGGAGATCGAATCCAATGAAGCGGCAGTGAAGATCATCCTGGAAGCCAGCGAGCGGGCGGAATATCGACCGGGTGACGATCTCCTACTGGGTTTGGACGTGGCAAGCTCCGAGTTTTATTTCGACGGCGTTTATGTTCTCCAGTCGGAACAAAGGCGTATGGGTTCCGACGAGTTTGCCGATTATCTGCAAGCGTGGGTCGAGCGATATCCAATTATCACGGTCGAAGACGGCATGGCGGAAAACGACTGGGACGGTTGGGCCACTTTGACGCGGCGCCTCGGTGACAAAATTCAGGTTACTGGTGACGACCTATTCGTAACCAACACCGGCATCCTTCAGAAAGGTATGCAACGCGGCATCGCGAATTCGATTCTGATCAAGCTGAATCAGATTGGTACGCTCACTGAGACGCTAGCAGCGATTAGCATGGCGCAGAAGGGCGGGTACAACTGCACGATTTCGCATCGTTCCGGCGAAACGGAGGATACGACGATCGCGGATCTCGCTGTGGCCACCAACGCGGGTCAAATAAAGACGGGTTCCTTGTGCCGCTCCGAGAGAGTCGCGAAGTACAACAGGTTGCTGCGAATCGAGTCGGAACTTGGTGAAGAGGCGTCGTATGCGGGTGTAGAAGTGTTTACGTCCCGGTCTTAACGAATGATCGGCGATCGCGACTACGAATGAAGATCATTTTAGGAGGGCTGATTCTTTTGTTCATTTGCCTGCAGTATGCTCTGTGGCTCAGCCCGCACAGCATTGTTAAACTGTGGCGGCTCGAACAGGATGTGATGCTACAGGAGCAGGACAATGCGGCGCTCACCGAGCGCAACCAAAAACTGAACGCGGAAGTGGTGGATTTGAAACAAGGCAGTGACGCCTTGGAGGAACGCGCCCGATCTGAACTCGGCATGATCAAACCGGGCGAGATTTTCTATCAAGTCATCGACCAAGAACCGCCACAGGCTCCCCTGGCTCGATGAGCGCTAGTCCATGGGTAATTCATAAGGCAGGGGCTTAGGCTGCAGTACCGGTCCCGCGGCGGCACCGAGAAGCAGCGCGCCCTTGCGGTACGCGGCTATCTGTACGACGGCCAGGAGTTCGAATCGATCGGATCCGGTGCGCTCCGTCTGTAGTACGGTTCCTGCACTTTGCTCCCCGTACTCGGGTGAATAAAGCTTGCTGCCGGGTTCCGGACGCGCTCGGGCGGTGACTTCCGCCCTGATCATACGCTGCTTCAGCTTCCCGAGATAATGCATACGGGCCACGATTTCCTGTCCGGGGTAACAGCCTTTCTTGAAGCTGACTCCATCGACCAGATCGAGATTTACCATCTGCGGAACGAAAAGTTCTGTGGTTTCAGGGACAATCTGGGGGATCCCGGCGCGAATGTCCAACAGAGACCACATCCACTCTGCTCCCACCTCCAACTCGTGTGCAACTTTCTGACGTAGGGAACGGACGCGGGCTTCGGGCCCCAATACCTGCAGACGCGGCACGCTACCAGGTAGGCGGTAGATCGCCACATCGTCATTCAGACGAAATCCGCAGTGTGCGTCCGGCAGTGCACCAAGATCGCTCTCTAGCAACGCCGCCGCGCGCTGCCCGGCAAAGCCGATGGCGCGCAGATTGTCCGCGCTTTGTATGTCGACGCGTGCACGCAGAACGTATTTGCGCAGGCGCTCTGACACGCGATCGGAGAGAGTTTTGGGCAACTGCACTACGAAGCCCTCCGGGCGGCGCGCAACGCGCAGAACTACGATCAGCCTTCCTTTCGGATTGCAATAACCGTGTAGTTGGCTGTGGCTGCCGTCCAGGATGTCGAGATCGTTACTGAGCTGGGCCTGCAGGAACGATTCGGCGTCGTTCCCGCGGACTGCGAGCCAGGAGAGCAGCGATAAATCACATAAGAAATCGCTTTTAATCATCTGAAGAAACTTCAAAATTCTAAGCCAGCGTCGCGGAACATGAGGTCGCGGGAACGGCATCCCGAGAACGTACATCCGGGCACCCGCACAAGGTTGTGGCCGCACTCAGGGACACGCGCTTCGCGCATCACGCCGCATCGTAGCGTAGCAGACAACGCGTGTCCGAGGGAGCGTGCTGCGAGGCGCTTGTCAGCGGAGCGCAATTCGGTACAGAATAACGCGTTTTTGCGCCGCACCATAAGATTGTGAGAAACAAAAACAAGCAACCCCGCAAGCGGCTTTCCGACAACGACCCGGTCCCTGTCGTTCCGCCTCGGCACGACGAGAAGCCGAAGGAAATCGGGGGTCCGGCCGGCCCCGATCCGACGCGTTATGGGGACTGGGAACGCAAGGGCCGCTGTGTCGATTTTTAGGCACGCCGCAGTAACGTGTTACCAGCGGTGCCGCCGGCTTGCGTCGTCGACATCACACAGGTAGCTTATACCTGTCATACATATGGTTAATGGATGCAGTATAAATATGACGCCCAGCAACCGCCCGCTGTCTCCCCACCTGCAGGTGTACCGACCGCAACTGACGTCGGTCTTGTCGATCACGCATCGGGCCACCGGCATGTTCCTTGCCGCTGGCGTACCGGTGCTGGTGTATTGGCTATGGGCGGTCGCCGACGGCGCCGAGTCTTTTGCAACATCGCAGGCATATTTCGGTTCCAACCTGGGGCGCACCTTGTTGTTCATGTGGTGCTACGCGCTGTTTTATCACTTGCTGAACGGTATCCGACATTTGGCCTGGGACGCCGGTCTGGGTTTCGATATACCGGTGCTTTACAAGTCGGGTTGGGTGGTGGTGGCGGCTTCGGTGGGATTGACTTTGATCACTTGGTTGCTCGGTTACGCAGCACGCGGAGCGGCCGGGTCATGAGTTTACGCTCGCCATTGGGTAAAGCCAGGGGCTTGGGGTCCGCCAAAGAGGGTGTCTCGCATTGGTGGTGGCAACGCGTGACGTCGGTGGCCCTGGTGCCGCTCAGCGTGTGGTTTGTCTATTCGCTAGCTTCTCTGGCCGGGGCCGGTCACCAGACGATCGTCGATTGGATGCAATCGCCGATAGTAGCGGCGTTGTTGATCATGTTCGTGATTACCGCCTTTTATCATGCGCTACTCGGGGTGCAAGTCGTGGTTGAGGATTACGTACACACGGAATGGTTGAAGATGCTGAGCCTCATAACGCTGAATTTCATCACCGTGATGATGGTACTCATAGCGGTGGTGTTGGTATTGCGAGTCGCGCTGTAAAGTAATCGATGGCGCAAACGTACAAGATTGTCGATCACAGCTACGACGTCGTAGTGGTGGGCGCGGGCGGAGCCGGGCTGCGCGCCACGTTTGGCATGGCCGCCGCCGGTCTGTCGACCGCCTGCATTACCAAGGTCTTCCCCACCCGAAGCCATACGGTGGCGGCCCAGGGCGGGATGAGCGCCGCATTGGGGAACATGGGCGAGGACGATTGGCGCTGGCACATGTACGACACCGTTAAGGGCTCTGATTGGCTTGGAGATCAGGACGCCATCGAATACATGTGCCGGGAAGCGCCTGCGGCGGTGATCGAATTGGAGCACTATGGAGTTCCATTTTCCCGCACTGAGGACGGTAAAATTTATCAGCGCGCGTTCGGTGGGATGACGACGCACTTCGGACAGGGCCAGGCGATGCGTACCTGTGCAGCCGCCGATCGAACGGGACACGCGATTCTGCACACCTTGTACCAGCAATCGCTCAAACACGAGGCGACGTTCTATATCGAATATTTCGCCCTCGATTTATTGATGGACGACGGGGAGTGCGGAGGCGTCTTGGCATGGTGCCTCGAAGACGGCACATTGCATCGTTTCAGGGCCCAATTGGTGGTTCTGGCGACCGGTGGATACGGGCGCGCTTATTTTTCCTGCACTTCTGCCCATACCTGTACAGGAGATGGCAACGCAATGGTGCTGCGCGCCGGTCTGCCGCTGCAGGATATGGAGTTCGTGCAATTTCATCCTACCGGTATATACGGTTCCGGTTGCCTCGTAACGGAGGGCGCCCGCGGGGAGGGCGGCTACCTCACTAATTCGGAAGACGAACGATTCATGGAACGATACGCCCCCAATGCCAAAGATCTGGCCTCTCGGGATGTCGTTTCGAGATCCATGACTCTGGAGATTCGCGAAGGTCGCGGCGTGGGCGCCGATAAAGACCACCTATTTCTGCATCTGGAGCACCTCGGGCCCGATTTGCTCGCCGAGCGTCTACCGGGGATTTCGGAAACCGCCAAGATCTTTGCGGGGGTCGACGTCAGCAGAGAACCCATACCCGTGTTGCCCACCGTGCACTACAACATGGGTGGCATTCCTACGAACTATCGGGGTGAAGTGCTGACCTCTCGCGACGGCAATCCCGATCACGTGGTTCCGGGATTAATGGCCATCGGCGAGGCGGCCTGCGTATCGGTGCACGGAGCGAATCGGCTGGGATCGAATTCACTGTTGGATCTCATTGTATTCGGGCGAGCTGCGGCGTATCGGGCTGCGGAGCTACTCAAGCCGGGCGCGTCCACGCGCCCAGCGTCCAAGAATTCCACCGAGGCTAGCTTGGAGCGGCTGGATAAGATCCGCAACGCCAACGGCTCCCTGCTCACCGCGGAAGTGCGCCTGAACATGCAAAAAACAATGCAGGACAACTGCGCCGTGTTCCGAACTGGATCAATCCTGGAGGAGGGCATTACCAAAATGTCCGAAGTATGGGAATCGTTTAAAGACGTGAAGCTCGTCGACAGATCCATGATTTGGAATACGGATTTGGCTGAGGCGCTGGAATTGGACAATCTGCTGCGACAAGCAGTGGTGACGATGCATTCTGCGAATAATCGTAAGGAGAGTCGAGGTGGACATGCAAGGGAAGACTTTCCGGAACGAGACGACGAGAACTGGATGAAGCACACGCTCGCATGGCTGGACGACTCGGATCGACCGCGCATCGATTACCGTCCCGTCCACGATTACACCCTCACCAAAGAGGTGGATCCGATCCCGCCCAAGGCACGGGTGTACTAGTGTGCTCGCGTCGACACGATGACCTTCCCGTTGAGCACGAGTAAGGCAAATGGTTGAGTTCACCTTACCGGCGAATTCTAAAATCAAGAAAGGAGTAGGACATCCGGAACCGCAGGGGGCTGCGAACGTAAAGCGGTTCAAAATTTATCGGTGGGATCCCGATAGGGGAGAAAATCCAAGCACCGATATGTATACGCTCGACATGGACCGTTGTGGGCCGATGGTTCTGGATGCCCTGATAAAGATAAAAAACGAAGTTGACCCGACGTTGACCTTCCGACGCTCGTGCCGGGAGGGCATCTGTGGATCGTGTGCCATGAACATTGACGGCACCAACACCCTGGCGTGCACCAAGCCCATTGACGAAGTAAAAGGAGACGTCAAAATATACCCCC
>JBFGKR010000135.1:0-5903 GCA_041576575.1 Arenicellales bacterium
AGCAAATCATGATCGATCCGCGGGATCGGGACCAGGCGTTGCGGTGCATCCCTTTGATGCTGAAACAGGAAAGCGCTCTGACCGTGCGTCCGGACAGCGCCGTCCAGTTGAGGCTCGGGGACAGCGTTCTGTTTTGCGGCGACCGCACGGCCCGCCGGCGCATGATTGCGACGGTGAGCAACCAAAACACCTTGGCATACGTCACCGGTCGCCGGCCCACCGGATGGCTCGCCGGTTTATTCACACGGGGGGCGGCGGACACCGCCCCCAACTAGTACAAGTTCTTGTTCTGTATAGCTATTCTTTGCAGTTCGAGCGGGTATTGCTCAACGACACCGAAACCTTGACATTCCGTCGTGGTGCCGCTATGCTGCATTGCAACAATTGCTGCGCTGCAGCATCAGAAAACCCGTTAAATGGCAACCAATCTGGAGATCGAGCCATGCAGAATCAGACCCTAGAAGCGGCGACCAAAGCAATCGAGACCGCCTACGAGACCACCAAAGAAATCGTGGAGATCAATGCAAGCGCCATGAGCAGTCTTCTCGAGAAGCAGCTCGAAGTAATGGGGCAGGCACTGGATTTTGGCGTCAAGCAGGCTAAGCTGTTGGAACAGACGAAGGACCTGAAATCGGCGCTTGCCGCGCAGACGGAGTTGGTCGGGACCGCTGCGGAGCAGGCCATGGAAAACGTGCGTGACGTGGTGAAGATTGCTAATCAGACTCGCCAAGCCTACGACGACATTTTTAAAGAAGGAGTGCAGCAAGCCGTATCGGCGGTAAAGCAAAAGGGCGCAAGAAAAGCCGCCTGAGCAAACGCGAAAGACCGAATTTAAAGTCTCTCCTCCTCAAATCCCCGCGGTCGCTCCATGAGCGCTGTGGGGATTTTTTTGTGTTTTTTTGGACTAATTCAGATCGGGAGTCGGTTTTTTGCTCTGCTTCAGTTTCTCCGGCTTCATATTCCCTGGACGCGCGTGCTTTACATCCGACAGCTGGTACAGCCGGAGATCAGGTTTATCGGCTTCCGCGCGGGATTTTCTGTAGAATTCCGGACGGAGAGATTGACGGTATGCGAGAAAAGCTAGCGATAGTGGTAGGCGCCGGACCCGGCAACGGGCTTGCCTTTGGCCGCAAATTTTACGCTGAAGGCTATCAAGTCTCTCTGTTGTCGCGCAGCGCCGACAATCTCGAGCAATTGCGACGAGTCCTGCCGGACGCTCATTATGATCGATGCGACGTCACGCAACCGCAAGAAATCCATCGGGCAGTAGGGAGTATCCACGACCAATGGGGACCGGTTGATACCCTGATTTACAACGCCGGAGCGGGGGCATTTGGTTCCATCGACGAGATTACAGCAGAACAATTCGAACACGCCTGGCGGGTGAATGCTTTGGGGTGCCTGCACTGCGTCAGACAGGTCTTGAGCGGAATGTACGACGCCGGCCGGGGAAATATCGTTGTCATTGGCGCCACGGCTTCCGTGCGCGGCGGAGCCGGCTTTGCCGCCTTCAGCTCGGCCAAGGGAGCCCAGCGCAATCTGGTTCAGTCTCTTGCGCGTCATGTCGGCCCGCGGGGCATCCACGTAGCGTACGTCGTCATTGACGGCGTGATCGACATGCAGCGAACGCGGCAATATTTTCACGACAAACCCGACGATTTCTTTCTCCAGCCCGACGCCATCGCAGAAACCGTGTTTTGTTTGACGCAACAACCCCCCTCGGCGTGGACATTCGAACTCGACCTTCGTCCCTACGGAGAAAGATGGTAGCTCCATGACCAGGGGGGCGGTCTCCGAAGACGAGGTAACGGAACTACCGAGCGGTCGAGAACCGGTGATCCGAATCATACCCATGCCGAAAGACACCAATCCCAACGGCGATATATTCGGTGGGTGGATCATGTCTCATGTTGATCTTGCCGGCGGTGTAATAGCCGCGCGCCGAGCGGGGGGAAGGGTCGTAACCATAGCCGTCAATGAATTCAGCTTCAAGAAACCCGTTTTCGTGGGTGACCTGGTTAGCATTTACGGAGACGTCGTCCGACTTGGACACACGTCGATCACCGTCGCCATTCAAGTATTCAGCGAACGCCGCTGGTTGAGCGGCGCCGCCGGCGAGTGCGTCAAAGTGACGGAGGCGGACCTCACGTACGTCGCTATCGATGAAAATCGCCGACCGCGAGCCGTCTCGCCGGACCCCGACTGACGCGCCCGACCACCGCGTCGGTGCCCGAGGGGGTCTGGTTTGACATCTACCAAGCTCAGCTACCCGGTGTTCTCGAATCGGCACCCGTCGCGCACGGCCCGGCCCAATTCCGGAAGAAGCGTTTATGACGACCATTTCGAACACACTTAATTTCAACGATCTACAGTCATCGGCAGGGCTGCAAACGCTGGACAGGGAGTTTACGACGTACCTCGGGGAGAGTAACTCCGAACTGCGCGGTTGGTTGACCCAATATCGAAACACGGAGGTCGAATTCTCGGATTCCCAGGTCAGCGCATTCTTGTTGGCGATCGCCCCCTTGCTGGAGGCGTTCCTGGCGCGCCACTTCGACATCGAGTCTCCACTGTCGCAACTGCGCGCCGACATCGAGAACGAGAATCTAATTGCGCGGTTCAAAAAAGAATTCGTCTTGAAGCGTGCCCGGCGGCATCGCGGCGAAAGTGACGATTCGGTCGCTGACTTGTCACGTTGGTTGGACCGCCAGATTTCGGGGTATCCCGAGGCGCGCTCAGATCGAGAATTGGCTACCGCGAAGTTCGGCCGAGACCTTCTTCGCGACGCGGAGAATTTCGCGCCGGCGATAGAGCGCCTGACCGCGTGGTGCGCGGCTATGCTGCGAAGGGACGGCGAGGCGCAGCACGCTGAGAAATGGATCAGCTTTCAGCTGCCTCGACCGATCGATCCGGCGCGCTTGGTTCCGCTCGTGCACAGCGATTCTGCGCCTGCGGAGCATTTCGAAGCGCATCCCGATCAAGCGCGAAGCCGCGACGGATTCGTGCTCACGGACACCCGCATGTCGTTGCGCGGAGCGATGGATCACGTCAACTATTGCGTTTACTGCCACGAACAAAACGGCGATTTTTGCTCCAAGGGGTTTCCCAAGAAGAAACGACAGCCGGAGCTCGGTCTCAAAGTCGACCCTTTGGGCGTTACCCTGACCGGCTGTCCCCTGGAGGAAAAGATCTCGGAGATGCACACGCTCGTGCGCGACGGAAATATTCTGGCCGCGCTCGCAGTCGCCATGGTGGACAACCCCATGATTCCCGTCACCGGTCATCGTATCTGCAACGACTGCATGAAGGCCTGCATCTACCAGAAGCAGGATCCTGTCAATATCCCTCAAATCGAAACGCGCATATTGACCGACGTGCTCGAGCTTCCCTGGGGAGTCGAGCTTTACGACTTGCTCGTTCGCTGGAACCCGTTGCGGCGTCGCCAATACCTTCCGCTGCCGTACAACGGCCGCAAGGTGCTGATCGTTGGCATGGGCCCCGCAGGCTTTACTATGGCTCACCATCTCACCATGGAAGGATGTGCAGTGGTTGGAATAGACGGGCTCAAGATAGAACCGCTGCCGCGCGATCTCATCGAAACACCGGTAAGGCGCTACGCCGATTTACGCGAAGCCCTGGACGAGCGGATCATGGATGGGTTCGGCGGCGTCGCCGAGTACGGTATCACGGTGCGCTGGGACAAGAACTTCCTCAAGTTGATCTATCTCACCCTTGCCCGCCGAGCCTTGTTCCAGGTGCTGGGGGGCGTCCGCTTCGGCGGCACCGTGACCCTGGAGGATGCCTGGTCGATGGGATTCGACCACACCTGTCTCGCCACCGGCGCCGGATTGCCCCGGGTCATAGTAATGGGGAACAGTCTCGCTCGCGGCATGCGCCAGGCCAACGATTTCTTGATGGCGCTGCAGCTGACCGGTGCGGCCAAATCGGACAGCCTGGCGAGTCTGCAGATCAGACTGCCGGCCGTAGTAGTCGGCGGGGGGTTGACCGCTATAGACACCGCAACTGAAGTTCAAGCTTATTACATTCAGCAAGTCGAAAAAATTCTGCATCGTTTCGAGAGGCTCACGGAGACCATGGAAGAAAAAGCGCTGATTGACGAACTCGATGAAGAGAGTCAATTGACGCTTCGAGAATTTCTGGAGCACGGACAGGCTGTTCGAGCGGAACGTGAGCGCGCCGCGGCGGCAAACACCCAGCCGGATTTCACCCGCTTGATCCGGCAGTGGGGAGGCGTAACCATCGTCTACCGCCGGAGCATCAACGAGTCCCCGGCATACCTGCGCAATCACGAAGAAATCATCAAGGCCATGGAGGAAGGGATTTTCTACGCCGAAGGCTTGGAGCCGGTGCGTGCGGAACTCGACCGCTTTGATCACGTGGAAAAACTCGTTTGCCGGCGACTGGAAAAACGAGAAGGCCGTTGGTTGTCATCCGGACAAGAGATCACCATACCGGCCCGTGCGATCCTGATCGCTGCCGGGACATTTCCCAACACCATTTACGAATCCGAGTATCCGGGGACCCTGCAAATAGAAGACAACCATTTTCTTCCCAATGTCGCGCACAGACACGGGGTGCAACCGGTGGGCGTCGCCGAGCACTGTAAGGCCCCGGAGTTCGGTCCCTTTACGTCTTACGACAAGGCGCACCGCCGCGTTAGTTTTATCGGCGACGCGCACCCGGTGTTTCACGGCAGCGTTGTCAAGGCGATCGCTTCCGCTCAACGGAGCTACCCGGAAATCATGGCGAACATGGTTGCGACCTCCGATAACCGGCCTCCGGTCTCGGACTTGAAACGATTCATGGAATTCGTCGCTGACCAGTTGAGCACACGCATAGAACGTGTTTCCGTCGACCATCCCGTGGTGATCGAAATCTCTGTGCGGGCGCCGATGGCGGCTAAGAACTTCAAACCCGGACAATTTTTCCGCCTGCAAATGTATGAGAGCCTGAGTCCCAAGAAACGCGGAACCCGGCTACAGATTCCGCTGCAGACCGTAAGCGGCGCCGGAACGCGGGAGGATTGCGTACGATTACTGCTGTTGCGTTGGGGAGCCAACGCCCGGCTTGCTGAGCGGCTGAAAACCGGAGATCGGGTGGTGTTGATGGGTCCCACGGGCGCGCCCACGGATGTAGGAACGGGAAAGAACGTCCTTGTCATCGCGGGCAGCTGGGGGGCGGCGGTGATGCTCGCTCTGGGACCGGCCCTGCGTGCCAAGGGCAACCGCGTACTTTATATTGCCGCTTATGATTACGCCGACGACGTGTACTTGCAGGAAGAATTGGAGCAATGCGCGGACCAAATCGTTTGGGCAACCTCCAAGGGACGGCGCATTGGCGTCAACCGTCCGCAGGATACCAGCGTCGAAGACAACGACGTCATACGGCTGTTAAAGCGATACCACAGCGGTGAACTGTCCCCGCATTCCCAAGGACTTCGGCTAAGCGAGGTGCACGAAGTACTGGTCATGGGATCGACCGGTCTTCTGAGGGAATTGCAACGCGCGATGCATTCCGAGCTGCGTAAGATATTCCCAGAAGATGTGAACATGATTGGGACCGTGGGAAGTCCCATGCAATGCATGCTCAAGGGCGTCTGCGCGCAATGTCTGCAATGGCAGATAGATCCGAACACCGGCAAGCGCACTCGGGCGGTTTTTTCCTGCGCCAATCAAGACCAGCCGCTCATGTGGATTGACATCGAGAATCTGGTCGCGCGACAAAATCAAAATCGTCTGCAGGAGCATCTAAACGCGAGGTGGGTAGACTACGTGCTGCGACACTCCTCGGGAGAATAAACCGCCGAAGCCGCGCTGCGAGCACTGCAAGGACTGGACCGCGGCATTGCCGAAAGTTGGGCACGGCGGCGCGGTCGAGATCCT
>JBFGKR010000136.1:0-5901 GCA_041576575.1 Arenicellales bacterium
GATTGCCAGTCCGTCAGTCTGACGACGCGGCAGCGCGCGTCGATCAGTTCGGCGACATAGTTGACGAGCTCGTAGAGTGTGTAGGTATTGGGGCCGCATAAATTGAACTCCGCACCGTAGGTATCGTGGTCGGAGATGGCCTGAACGAAACAAGCGGCGACGTCGTCCACGTACACCGGCTGGAATCGAGCCTGAGGGCACGCCAGCGGAAGAAATCCCGGGGCGATGCGGAGCAGCGAAGCAAACCGGTTGATAAAGCTGTCGTGCGGTCCGAAGATTACCGAAGGGCGGAAAATCGTGGCTTCGAGGTTTAGAGAGTCGGACGACTGTCGGAGGATTTCCTCCGCTTCACCTTTGCTACGCAGGTACTTGCTGGGCCCGTCCTTGCTCGCGTGCAGGGCGCTCATGTGCAACAGGCGTCGCACGCCCGTTTGCTTCATGGCTTCAGTCACCTTCCTTGCTAGTTCGACATGGACGCGTTGGAACGTGTTCTTGCCAGAGGCGTTGAGGATGCCAATGAGGTTGATGACCACGTCGACATCGCGAAACTGCTCGCAAAGAAAACCCAATTCGTGGACATCGCCCTCGGACATGGTCAAGGTGGGCAGAACCAGCATGTCCCGATTGCGCTCGCGACGCCGTGTCAGCACCTTGACCAGGTGACCGCGTTCAACGAGCTCAGCGGCGATGCTCCGCCCCACGAACCCCGTGCCCCCAAGCAAACATACGGCAAGTTCAGGCATAAGGATTTGCTTCCCAAACCATGGTGTCAAACACGCTTATCTAGAATCTTCGGTCGCGCCATATTTTCGCCGATAAACGCGCAGCGCATCCACATGTTTTGCGTATTCCGGCCGATCCTCGAGATAATGGATCAAATCCGTGAGCGATACGATCGCGCGGACCGGAATGCCGTATCGTTTCTCTATGGCGTGCGACGCCCGCCGCCGCCCTTGTTCGGCCCGTTCCTCGCGATCCAGAGCGACAAAAACCGCGACCGCTTCGGCTCCGGCCTGGCGAATCAGATCGAGAGACAGCGCCACGGACAAACCTGCGGAGACCACGTCGTCGACGATGACGACGCGGCCTCTCAAGGCCGCGCCGACCAGGGCGCCACCTTCCCCGTGATCTTTGACTTCTTTGCGATTGAAGACGTATGGGACATCGAGGCCGTGTACGCTGCTCAGCGCGATGGCGGTCGCGCTGACGAGAGGTATGCCCTTGTAGGCGGGGCCGAACAAAGTGTCAAAGGGCTGGTCCCAGTCGCTGATTGCGTGTGCATAGAATTCTCCTAGACGCTGCAGGGCGTACCCGCTGTTGAACGACCCGGCATTGAAGAAATACGGGCTGATGCGTCCCGATTTCAGCGTGAATTCGCCAAAGCGAAGCGCGCCCCGTTCGATGACAAAATCCAAAAATTGTTGCTGGTACGGCTTCACCTTGCAGCTCGGTGCGGTTGCGCCCGGCGTTTTCCTTGCCGGACGTTGCGATCGAAAAGCCCGCATTTACTTATTGTATGATAGCTGACCCGGAAATCCTGCATGCTGCGCCATCGATAGTGGACCACGACAAGCCGCTCCGGTCTGGAGTGCGGCGGTTTGTCCGAGCGTCTTCTCGGACGCAGCGCGCCTGCAGTCCCACGCGGCCGAGACGGGACCGGGTTAGAGCCGTACGCGCGTTCAAGAGTGTCGCGCCGAAAATGGAACGAATGTTTCATTCTAAACAGTTTGCCGGCTTGTTTCCTCGCAGCCTCGAAGCACTATGCGGCTCAGGACGCCAGTTGGCACGATAATGCCGATTGACGGTGCCGTATAATGTCTTTGTATCTATGGTCCGTTCGTGCTTTTGATCGGAGGCCTTGTTGCAAGGAATAGGTAAGACTACATTCATGAGAATTATAACCCTCAACGTCAACGGAATTCGCTCCGCGGCGCGAAAAGGGTTTTACAACTGGTTGGCCCGCCAAGACGCGGATTTTGTCTGTCTTCAGGAGTTGAAGGCACAAGAGCATCAATTGCTTGACGCCGTTTACCAACCGGAGGGATATCGATGTTGGTACCACTGCGCGAAAAAAAAGGGGTATAGCGGCGTGGCGATCTGTACGCGCACGTCAGCGGAAGCGGTGACCGTCGGCTTGGGGTGGGACGACTTCGACGGCGAGGCGCGCTATATGCAGATCGATCACGGTACGTTGAGCGTCGCCTCTCTCTATATGCCATCCGGTTCCAGCAGCGCGGAGCGTCAGGCCGCGAAGTTCGAATTCATGGATCGTTTTACCGAGGTTCTGAAGTCTCTGCGCCGCAAGCGCCGCGAATACATCATCTGCGGCGACTGGAACATCGCACACAAACAGGTCGACTTGAAAAATTGGCGCTCCAATCAGAAAAACTCGGGTTTCCTACCCGAGGAGCGCGCGTGGATGGACTGGTTGTACGGTGAAGCCGGGTACGTCGACGCGTTCCGAGTCGTGAACCAGGAACCGGAGCAGTATACCTGGTGGTCCAACCGGGGCCGGGCTTGGGAGAAAAACGTGGGATGGCGGATCGATTATCAGGTCGTCACGCCGGGATTAAAGGACGTGGTGCGCGCGGCCCAGATATACAAAGAACAGCGGTTTTCCGATCATGCGCCTCTGATCATGGATTACGACATCCCGGTATGAGCGCCAGCCGCGAGGTCGGACATCTGAGTTGGTCCGACGCGATCAGGGTATATGCGCGACCGCGCGTAATTACGATGTTGTTTCTTGGGTTCTCTGCCGGGTTGCCGCTGCTGCTCGTGTTCGGCACCTTGTCCACGTGGCTGCGGGAGGCGGGCGTAGACCGCAGCACCATCGGTCATATTTCCTGGGTGGCGACCTTGTATGCGTTGAAGTTTGCCTGGGCCCCGGTGGTCGACAGATCGCCGATCCCGGTATTGACATCGTGGCTGGGCCAGCGGCGCAGTTGGATGCTGTTGGCGCAGATAGGAGTAATCGGCGGCTTGCTGGCGATGGCGATGAACGGTCCCGGCGATAGCCTTGGCGCACTGGTCATGTCCGCTTTGTTGGTTGCGTTTTGCTCTGCCACGCAAGACGTCACCATCGACGCATGGCGCATTGAGTCGATCGACGTGGAATTCCAAGGCGCCATGGCCGCCACCTATCAGATGGGATATCGCCTGGGTATGATCGTCGCCGGCGCCGGGGCTTTGTACCTGGCCGACTATTACTCCTGGACGGCCTCGTACCTGGGCATGGCCCTTTTTATGCTTGTGGGGATCGTTACGACGCTCATCATTTCCGAACCCGAGCACCGAGTAAATTCGGCCACCTGGGCGCAGGAAGAACGCGTCGTTCGTTACCTCGAAAATTCCTCGCACCTGCCCCTGCATTACCAAAGAGTCGCCGCCTGGTTCATCGGCGCGGTCGTCTGCCCCTTTACCGAGTTCATTAGTCGCAACGGAAAATGGGCAATCGGCATCTTGGCGTTCATCGGCGTCTTTCGATTGAGCGACATCACCATGGGGATTATGGCGAATCCGTTTTACATCGACATGGGATACAGCAAGTCGGAGATTGCCAGCGTGACCAAGGTTTTCGGATTGATTATGACCATGTCCGGCGCCGTGATCGGCGGCGTACTCGTCGCCCATTTCGGTGTGATGCGCATTTTGCTCGTCAGCGCTCTGTTGGTCGCGTTTACCAACCTGATCTTCGCCTGGTTGGCCACGCAGCAACCGCTGATCCACCTGTTGATGCTGGTAATCAGCGCCGACAACTTGAGCGGGGGGATGGCGGGCGCCGCCTTTATCGCTTATCTGTCCGGTTTGACGAACCGTGCGTACACGGCGACGCAATACGCACTGTTCAGTTCGCTCATGTTGTTGCCGGCGAAGTTTCTGGGGGGGTTCTCGGGCGACGTCGTCGACGCCACGAATTACGTCGTGTTTTTCACGTACGCTTCGGCCTTGGGTCTGCCGGCCGTGCTGCTGGTGCTGTATCTGATGCGACGAGAGTCGACGGCCCGGCAGCGGTGACGAAGGGCCCGCCCGAATAATGCGTTTGGCGGCGGCAACAGCCGTTGAATTCTCGAACGGTGCGTACAGCTCTGCGCGCTTACCGCCGACGTTCCGTGCCGCGCCCACGACGTCCGGACACGGGCTCGGTCGCGAGCGCCGCGCTTGTCCGATGACGCAACCGATAACCGCGCTCGAGCACGGCGGGGTCTGATTGGATTCCAGCTCACGGTTCCCGGTCACGGGCCGCGGGATCCCCCGCGGGAATTCAGAATTTAACGGCGACTCAACACCTTGTGTGTGAACTGGTAGAGCGCGATTTCACCAAGCAGGTTGGGCCAAAGGCGCAGGCCGAGGCTGGTCTGGTGGCCGTGATCGACCGCCCGGCGGTCGAGGATGTCGATGTTGCGATCGCGGCACAACTCCTCAAAATCTCTCAGGGTGCAGAGATGTATGTTCGGCGTGTCGTACCATTGATGGGGGAGGGCGCGGCTGACTGGCATCTTCCCGAACAGCCCCAATTGCACGCGCGCGCGCCAATGCCCGAAATTTGGAAAGGTCACGATTCCCCGACTTCCCACGCGCAGCATCTCCTCCAACAGACGCGCTGGAAAATGCATAGCCTGGAGGGTTAAAGATAGCAGCACGTAGTCGAACGAGTCGTCGTCAAACTCCGCAAGTCCCTTGTCCAGGTCGGTCTGGATGACGTTTATTCCGTTGCGGATACACTGCGGCAGGTATTTGTCGTCGAGTTCCAGCCCATAACCGGTGACGTTTTTCTTCTTCGCCAGGAATCCCAGCAGAGAACCGTCTCCGCAGCCGAGATCGAGCACCCTGCTGCCGGAACGTATCCACTGCGCGATGATGGCGTAATCAGGTCGGATTACGGAGTTGTCGAGTGTCATCGATGATAGAGAATTATGGTCTCGTTGCCGGCTTCGAAATTGTACGAGATGCGACAGGTGCAATGCACTGAAAGAGTTCAGTTTCCGAGTTGGGCATCTTCGAAAAAGGGGCACCGTCGGTGTTGCGCACGAGCCGAAACATGGCATCAATCGAATCGCGTTGGCGTCAACAGCGGGATGCAATTCTGTCCATGTATGCCTGAAACACATCCAGATATTGCGGAATCTTGAGGAGAAAGGCGTCGTGTCCCTGATGGGACTCCACCTCCGCGTAGGACACGTTCAAATCGTTATCGTGCAGTGCGCGCACGATCTCCCGCGATCGATACGGCGCGAAACGCCAATCACTGGTGAAGGAGATAACGAGAAAATCGGCGGTCACGTAGCGGAAGGCGGCGGACAGGTCGCCGCCGGATTCGGCGGCCGGATCGAAATAGTCGAGCGCCTTCGTCATCAACAAGTAGGTGTTGGCATCGAAACTGCCGGCAAAGGTGTCCGCCTGATAGCGCAGGTAACTCTCGACTTGAAATTCGACGTCGTAGTCGAAATTGATTCGACCCTCCCGCAGGTCGCGACCGAATTTCTCGCTCATCAGGTCATCCGACAGATAGGTGATATGGCCTAACATTCGTGCCAGTCTCAGGCCTCGCCACGGTTCCGTCTGCGCGTCGTAGTAGCGTCCATCGTGAAATTCCGGATCGCTGCGGATCGCCTGTCGCGCGACTTCGTTGAACGCGATGTTTTGTGCGGTGAGCTTGGGAGCCGCGGCGATCACTATCGCGTTCCGCGTGCGGTCGGGAAAATCGATGGCCCATTGCATTGCCTGCATTCCGCCGAGACTGCCCCCGATCACCGCCGCCCAGCGATCGATGCCCAGCGCGTCGGCCAGTCGCGCCTGGCTTTGCACCCAATCTTGAACCGTGACGATGGGAAACTCTGGGCCGTAGGCGCGGTTGGTCTTGGGATCAATAGTGGAGGGGCCGGTGGAGCCGTGGCAGCC
>JBFGKR010000137.1:0-5865 GCA_041576575.1 Arenicellales bacterium
CCGATAACCGAGCGGCGCAGGGACATGCGATTAGTTATCCGTGGACGGCTCGCCCTGCTCGAGCAGGCGCCGGTACTCTTCGTAGGACTCTGGAAAGCCTCCCGTGTAATTAAGCCAATTTGTGATTGGATAGCGCGCCGCGCCGGCCTTGTGGGTTGCTTCCAGTCCGTCCACGATCTCATCGATGAGCGGATACGGGAAACTGAACGCCACTTCGTGGTCTTGCACTTGTCCAAATATGCGGTCGCCGGTACAGGGTACGATCATTTGCGGCTCGCCACTCAGGAGCGGAGCAATAGCAAGATCGGCGCAGTCGATGCGGCCGCGAAAATCGCTTTTCAACACGCCTCCGCGCGTCCACAAATAGGCTTGCCCCAGGCGCATAACCTGCGCGCTGTTGCCGTAAATAACAACGGTATCGGGTTCGAAGTTGGTACGGTTTAGCGGCGCCACGACTACGCCGACGTATTTTTCTTGAGGAAGCTTCGGAACGCTCTCCTCGCTCAGTCGTCCGGCTTCGAGGCTCCGCGTATACAAATCAACGCACAAATTGCCCTCGGTATACCGCGGGAGCCGCTTCTCCAATCCAAGTGCCATGGCGCCGAGCACACAGCTGTTGTCTTCCCGACCAAGAGCGATCACCCAGCCGAAGCGTCGGGACATCGAGATCGCCTGACATGTGGTATATCGATTTCCCATGTCTCGGTAGGGACGTTTCGCGCGCTCCGGCACGTCCTCCCAGGTGGTGAGGAACTTCACCGCGACCGGAAAAGTGTTGAGTCGTAGGTATCGGTTCAGTTTTTCGTCGTACTCGATCAAACTTGTAGATTTCACGGCATCGGTCCTCGGCAACGAAGGTCGTCCACGAATCATACCGATCATCACCCCGGAATACGAAACAACAATGGTGCATCGGAGTCGTGGCGTGTTGCGGTTCGGACGCATAGTGCGCGGAGTCCCCGCAAACCGGAGCTGAACTTTCGAATCGAATTCAGTGCGCGGAATTGAGGTTGACGTGGGGTTCCCGCCAGGAGGGGGCGTCTCTCGCGGGCCGGCACGGCCGCGTCGAACGGACCGGAGTCATTCCACGCATCGCTACGGCGGAGACGATGGCGCCTGAATCGAATCCGCACGCCGGATTAACGCGCCGGAAGTCACCCGTTTGCTGCGCTGTCGACGCTATCGGTCGAAGCAATATCCGCGCCAGGCTACGACATTTCGGATTTTTCGTTACGGAATTCCGCGTTTGCAGCTTTGAGGCAACTGCTTGCTGAGATTCCGCAGACTCAGACCGACTTCTCTTGCAACCAACTGCGTGTACGCGTCCTCCGAAATCACGCGTCCACTTGAATGAATATAGAGTCCCGGATCGTCGGGCCGCCAATGCTTCATTGCGTCGGTAAAGGAATTCTGCACGGGCGCTGCGGCACACCCCCCGACAAGCGCAAGCGCGAACAAAAGCAGCACGGGAATTGTTGAATTCGAAAAATATCGGCGAGAATGCTTCATGCGTGACCCCCTCTGATTCCGTTGCAGGTACCTCTGAATTGGCCGCGAGACCGCACCCGCATGACGGAGGTTTTGCTCACAGACGACGTCTCCGGACCGTTTCCGGGCAACCCGGCTGTCTCACCGGCGCGAGACCCGTGGCTTTCCGTCCCCGTCTCTCGGCGGGTTTGGCTTGAACAACTAAAAAAAGTATAGATGAAAGTTTGAGGTGCGTCGCACGTGCGCCGACATGAGAAACGGCGAACTCCGCTTTTCATCAATCTTTGTCGAAAACGTCGATATCATGCTCATAGGCCTAATGAGCTCCTTCCTCTAACTCTCTGATATATCGCCTCAACGACTTTTTTTCCGTGTCTCTAATCTGAACGAATCGGGCCCCCAACTCGTATATCCCGTCTTGCTCGGTTTGTTTCACTCGCATCAGCTTCGCCTTGCAATTGATTGGTGTGCTGCGCGTCGGCAGGGTCAGCGAGAGTTGCAGGATGGTCCCGATTTTGAGTTCGCGAGGATATTGAAACAGCAGGCCGCTTTCACTGATATTGCGCACTTCGAAGACCTCTCCGACACTTGTTGCCAGTTGCAATCGTCCCACGATCGCGGTATCCATGCGCTGCGCGTCTCTTCGCTCTTCTTCGTAGAGGGCGCTCTGGTTTTTTCCGCGGCTCTTCGCCCTGTACAGGGCCTGATCCGCTTTTCTGATCAGGCCCTTTCCGGTCGCCGCATCCACGTTCAGCGTCGCCACTCCCCCGCTGACAGAAACTCTCTTCAACGGTTGTGTGTCTCCCTTGGGAAAAGCGCTTTGCTCCACGGTCCGGCGAATCCTTTCAGAAATCACGAAGGCTCCTTCCTTGTTGGTCTCTGGAAGGATGACCGCGAATTCCTCGCCACCGTAGCGCGTGGGTATGTCTACGTCCCGCAGGCATTTCTTGACGATGCGTGCAAGCCGTTTCAGCGCCCGATTGCCCGCCAGATGTCCGTTAACGTCGTTGTATTGCTTGAAATCGTCCACGTCCAAAAATACCAGACTCAACGGCGCGTTATACCGGTTGGCCCTGACGACTTCCGCGTCCAGCGCACGCATGAAGAAACGGTAGTTGTAAAGCTGCGTCAACTCGTCGACAAAAGTTTCTTGTTGGGTCTTTTGAAAGATCCGTATCTCTATAATCTTCGGATTCTTGATTCTCTTATTGACATCTACGAAATAGTCGAGCAACGCCACGCGGAAATCCACATCGCGCCTGAGACTCTTTCGTATTGTTTCCCAATGACTAAGCACAGCTTGCACGTGTTTCCGCGCGGTAGGCGTGGTGAATTCCAGATGCGCGGTGGTGAAAATGAGTTGCGGATAGACCTCATCGCCATGATTCTTCGCGAGACGCTCCACTCTTTCGGAAAACTGTTCGCTGTCCCGGGAATAGCGAACCAGTAATTTATTGATTTCGCTCAGAATCGGCGAATTATTATTTTGCGCCACGCTCTAGTACCGTGTTGTAGCTGTGCCTACTCGCACAAGGCCCGCTCATGTGCTCGACAGCGTCCCTCCGCCGAACCCGACCAACCGCGAAGGAGTTTACCGTGTTCCTGACACCAGCGACATAGCCAAAACGGTAAACAAGTCGTATCACGCGCGTCGCATCTACAAACTCGTTCGATGGCGACGTATGGGGCTGTAACAAAACCACTACACAGGTCCGACGACCTCGCCGCAACCGGGACCGCGCATTCAGAGTTTTGGGCGTGTGGGGAAGACGGGCGATCCACCCGAAAAGTTCTGGTCTAAGCTTCGTTTTCTTCTGGTGCTGAACGGAGACAGTGGACGACTGCGCAGTCTCATGGTTCGGTCGAGGGCGTGAAGGATTCGCGTCAAGCGTATCTGGTCTTGAACCGATACGCGGAAGAAACGCAGACCGACATCAAATCCTTTGGGCTGAATTTGCGTATAACGAACCACTTGTCCGAGCAACGCAAAACTCTCTCCATCCGGCACGACAAAGGTCAACTCCAGGCAATGCCCCGGCAAACCCAACAAGTGCTCGCCGCTGACCTTGCTCCCTACGAACGACAGATCTGTGACACAACTGGGCACTCCGTGTGCTGCGGCGCGATCACGGTTCGCGTACGCAAGCGTACGATTACGCACCCGCGTGTCCAGCTTCGTGGCGATGCGGTCGTAGCGCCGTTTCTCCTGCCACTCGAGACAGGAATAGCCCTCAGTCATGCGATAGCCCGGACGTTGACGATGAGAAACAGAGATTTAGACAATGATTATAAGAAAGTAAAACAACTTTCGACAGACGGCCTCTCTGGCGCGAAGAACCGATTTAGGGGCCCGAAGACGCCGGCTAGCGGATTTGCTCGCACCGGGTTTCCGAAGCAAACAAGATCAGAAGCGCCGCCAATGCGGCCCACCCGAGCATCAGGCTGAAACCGGCCTGATAGGCCGCCAAATCGTAGACGCGGATACCCGCCTGCTCGCCGCCCTGCCACATCCGGTCCAGCATCCAACCCACCGCCGGCTGCAACAACATAGGTCCACTCATCACCCCACCGTTAACGACACCCGAAACGGTGCCCGCCAGGGAGATGGGCACGGATTCCTTGGCGAAAGCGAAGCCCACGATCATGCAACCGGAAAAAAACCCGATCACCAGTAGGGCCGTTACCAGCAGCCACACCGGGAGAGCTGGGACGTACACCACAACCGTCCAGCCAACAAGTACCACCCAAACGCCCGCGACGTACGGTAGTTTACGCGCACCCACGCGATCGGAGAGTGCACCGAATACCGGCCCACCCAGCGCCCAGGCCACCAACAGCGCGGACGTCACCGCGGCGGCGCCGACCGGGGTGAGGCGATAATGGGCAACCAGAAAAGGCACACCCCAAAGACCGGCAAAGGTCAGCAAACAGCCGACCACGCCGCCCGGCACGAGGGCCAGCAACCAGGTATTACGATACATCAACACCCGCCGCAGACCCGCCCACACGCCGAAACGCGGATTCTCGTCGCTGGGCCCCGGGGCGTGGGATCGGTAGCCCCGATCGACGGGGTCGTCGCGAACCAGCGACCAGATAGCCAACGCCAACAGACCGGTGAACGCGGCCATGAACACCATGACTTGCCGCCAGCCCATTGCGGCAACGCCGACTTGCAGCGGCACACCGGCGAACACAGCGCCACAAATTCCTGTGAACAACGCCATGCCGCTGGCCATGGCGTACTGCTTCTGCGGCAACCAATGGCTGGCCAGCTTGAGCATGCCGACAAAGGCCACTGCCACCGAGCCGCCCACCAAAAGACGCCCGATTCCCGCGACACCGCCGCTGGGTGCGATAGCAAACACCAGGGTGCCGATGGCCGCGACCAGTGCGCCTAAACTCAGGAGCTTGCGCGGCCCCCAGCGGTCGGCCAGCAACCCGGTCGGTATTTGCATGGCGACGTAACTGTAGAAATAAAAGGCGGACAGATTGCCAAGAGCCGCGGCACTCAGATCGAAGGTTCGGCTGAGTTCGTCGCCTATCACTGCCGGAGCGACACGCTGAAAGAAACCGATCAAATAGAGGACGGCGCCTAGACCCCACACCGTCCAGGCCAAACTGAGGGGCGGAAAACGATCGATATTGGTCGTTATGGAACGCGCGTGCGACAAATTTTCAGCGTTTGATTGGATGCCGAAGCGTTGCACTGTAATTTGCACCGCGGTACTTGGCAACCGCGAAGCTCCGGCTCCAAGAACTATTTTTGTTAATCGTCCCAGCTATTCGTCAGAACAGCCTGCAGCAATCGTGTCGCGCAGATTTCTCTACCGAAGAGTCGGCACGACCTCGGGTTTGCGATCAACCGTTGAATATCAAAATCTCTCCCCGGTTCAGCTCGATTGAATCGCCACTCCAGCGTCGATAACGTCCGTAGAGCCGGGCATCGTCGATCTGCATCCCAAAGGTTCTCAGATGTAGCAAGTAATGGCGAAGAAAAACCGGGTTATAGCTACAGGCGTAATCGAAAGTCGGTAGCAGTTCGCTCTCCCGCATGGCGACGATTGAGCCGCGCTTCATCCCCGCGCCGCTACGCAGACCAAGCGTGCCCAGCACAATGATTGACCCGGCCAGCATACTCACTCCCGTAAAATCGCCGCTATCGCCTCCAACGGCAATCAAACCACGGCGCATCGTATTGCCGGCTTCGTTGCCGACATTCCCCAATACGATGATCTCACCGCCGCGAATCCCAACCGAACTACCGCGGTAAGCGCTCCCAACCATATGACCCGCGTTGCCCTTGATTACGATCCTCCCGCCGGTCATTTCCGGCCCAACCCAGTCACCCGCATCACCTTCAACGACTATCTCACCACC
>JBFGKR010000138.1:0-5844 GCA_041576575.1 Arenicellales bacterium
AATGAGATATCCTGGTCCGACCCCGAAACGGGTGGTCCGACCCCGAAACGGGAACACAAAGGAAGGGTGAACAATGGGTTGGAGCGGAATTAGATATGTAACCGCGGGGGTGGCGCTCGCAACCGCCTCCAATGCGCCCCAAGCGGTTCTCGCGGAGGCGGAGGCGACGCTGGACGGGCTGCAGCAGGTCCCCTCGGTTCACACGAACGCAAAGGGAAATTTCCACGCGCAGGTCCGCTCGCGCACGAATGAGATCGCGTTCACGCTTTCCTACGCGGATGTCGAGACCGCGGTGCGCTTCGCGCACATTCATTTTGCCGAGCGCCGGGTCAACGGTAGCATCGTGGTTTGGTTGTGTGACAACACCCATAACGCCCCTATCGATGTCGCACCCTGTCCACAGCGACAAGGCACGGTGGAAGGAGTGATTAGCCCCATAGAACTCTCGGGTGCTCCTGGGCAGGGGATCGATGCCGGCGAGTTCGACGCCCTGATCGAAGTAATTCACGCGGGAGCGACCTACGTCGATATTCATTCCACTGCTTTTCCAGAGGGAGAAATTCGAGGGCAGATCGAGGGCCGATGAGGAGCCGGAGGATATAGACATTTGGAACCCGGCTGCAAACTCGCCGTTGTCGCTCGCATGGCGCAGCCGCATTCGCTCTGGCGCCTGTTTGCGTTTTGCGCGGTGCGCGCGTTGCGCGCTTCAAGTCTATTCTGCAGGCAGGATACTCTGAGTTCGGAAGTCGTGTTTCCGAACCCGTAGGACCTCGTTTCACGGCCATCGTAATGAGATAGAATAGCGACCCGTACGGGGATATTGTTCCACTTGTGTCGCCATAACGGCCTGTACCTTACTATCGGCGCCCGATTGAGGTCACCTAATGCATATGTGTACTAAGTCAATGATGAAAACTCGGATTCTCCATCAAGTCGCGGCCCTGCTGTTGTTCGCCTTTGCCGCAACACCTTCTTCAACGTATGCGGATCAAAACAAATCCTTCCCTTTACCGTGGTTCGGGACGCAGACGCAACGCCCGCAAGCGCCGACATTCGCACCTTCGCTCCCGTGGGCACAACCGCGTCGAGCGCAGCCGCTGGCGCCTGCAATGCCGTGGTTCGCACAAGCACAGCCCTATCGGAATCCGTTCGCGCCTCTGGCGATGCCCGCAGCGCCGACAAACCCGTTCATGTCTTTCGGCAGTATGCCGTTTTCATCAGGTGGAATGACGGGGGTGTTTGCCGCACCAATGGCTCAGGGCATGGGGAGCATCATCGCGCCGATGGCGATGAACTACGCCATTGCATCCATGAATCCGACGACTATGAACAATTTCTTCGGCCTCATGGCCAATCCCAATCCCTACGGCTCCACGCCGGTCGCGCCGTTCATGAATTGGGGGCGTTTCGGCACTCCGGGAACGTACTTACCACCCGCTCCGCGAGCCTACGGGGCCGCACCCAGTCCGTTTCCGTTCTTGTTTGGATTTGGGCGGGGCGCGCATTGACGTCGCTTTAATTTATACACGCGTATGAATCCGCCGACGCCGTTGTTTCGTCGGGACGGGCATCGTCCAGTACCAGCGCCGAAAAAGCCATCCTTTTGCATGTTTGCTCATAGGGAAAGTCCAATCCCCGCGACACGCACAAGACCGGGTTCGCCGAGTCCGCCGTCGACATCGATACGTGTCGCCAGGAAGCTCCGAAGCACTTCCGCGTTGGTGATGAGATGTGCCGTGACCTTGGAGGTGCGGAACGTGGATTCCCCGTCTGCGAAAACCAAAGGTATCAGCAGCTGATCCGCGAGATACGGGTCGACGGCGCCGGGGGTGGCGGCGAATTCCTCGAACGCGTCCACCGCTTCGTCGGCGACTTTTTCCGACGGTTTTCCCCGCGCCCCCAAGGAGAAGAAACAACAGTGTGTGTTGTCGTATCGCGCCCGAATCAACAGTATTGTGCCGGCCCCAGGCGAGTCCCACCGTTCTATCTCGATGCGATGTTCGCATTGGACTTGCGCCAGCCGCAGCAGCGCCTGCCGCCGCTGTCGCTGCGCGATGGAGGGGTGCAGGCGGGCGACCGCCGAAAGCCCATGGATGTCTCGCAGCCTGCCCCGTTCGGTGATCGCCAAGGGGCAGACGCGACGCACCGGCGCGACCTGGGTGCGAATACGACCGCCTCCCTGGGGATAGAAACCCGGTCTCAGCAGATTCAGGTCTATGCGGTAACCCGCCTGTTCCAGAAACGGCCGCCAATTGAGATCGAGATAGTGGAAACACGGGCTCCACGGAACGTGGGTCCCTCCGGTAATGCTCACCGTCGACGGACCGGCAGCCAGACTCAAGGGCACCAACAGGGTCTGCAGCACGAGAGGCGCCGACCCCGCGGTGCCGATATCGAAGTCGAAGGCGCCGGGACGGATCGTCCGCGGGACGAATTCAATGCGGCGTGATCCGCGTTCCGCTCCGTCGACGCTTGCCCGGCCGATCTCCGCCGCGGCTCGAACGGCCATCAAGTGTTGCGGCATCAACCCAGGTCGTTGTCGGCGCGCGCGCACGTTGAACATCCTGAACGGTTGTTGTGTGACCAGCGACATACTGAGGGAAGTGCGCAGGACTTGGCCCCCGCCCTCTCCGGTGGTGCCGTCTATTTCGATCATCCTCTTGTGAGCACCGTGATTATCGCTGCAGGTTAAATGCGATTTTTTTTACAGATCATTTATCGCATTGTATCGTGCCGCAATACATAGTCTCGTCTCTGTCGTAGGACACATTAGAATCGCGGCATCGCAAGCACACGCGCCAGCGTATTGCGTCGCCCACACGGCCCCGAGGTAACATGAAAACTACTGGTATGAAAGGTCGTTCCGGCGATCTCGGCCCCAAGGGCTTTGCCTTGCTTGCCTTGGGATTCAGACCTTTCTTCCTGCTGGCGGCTTTGGGTGCCGTGGTATTTCCTGCGCTGTGGGTGTGGGCGTACAGACGCGGCCTCCCATGGTCGTCCTATTACGGCTTCGTCGGTTGGCACGCACACGAAATGCTGTTTGGATATACCGCAGCCGTGATCGCCGGATTTTTATTTACGGCGGTACGCAATTGGACCGATCGCCCGACGCCTACGGGCGTCATACTCGCCGGTTTCGCGGGTCTGTGGCTCGTCGGCCGGCTGCTCCCTTTTTTCGACGGTTACGTTCCGAAAATCTTCATTGTTGTGGCAGATATGTCGTTTCTACCCCTCGTTGCCTTGGCGATCGCAATCCCACTCACACAACGCCGGCAGGCCCGCAACTTTGTTTTCGTCGTCCTGCTGTTGACGATGGCGTTCGCCAACGGACTCGTCCATTGGCAGGCCCTGGGTATGAGCAGCGCAACAGGCGTGGCGGGCGTAAAACTGATGACATTTTCGATTCTGCTCATCATCGGCATCGTCGCTGGTCGTGTGATTCCTTTTTTCAGCGAGCGTGCGCTGCCGGAATTGCATGTGAGATCTTGGGAGCAGGTCGAAGCGTTGTCGATCGTCAGCGTGGTGGTGCTCGCGGCGGCGGAACTGCTGTACCCCCGCTCTGTAATCGCGGCGACGGCCGCGCTGGCTGCGGCGGCGATCCACGGCGTGCGCCTTTACGGGTGGTGGTCGCGGCGCGTGTGGGCGGTACCGCTGTTGTCCGTTCTGTATCTTGCGTACGCCTGGTTGATCGTGGGGTTCGTATTATGGGCCGGGGCGGCGAATAGTTGGTGGAGCGCGTCCATCGCCACACACGCACTCGCGGTTGGGTGCGTGGGTACGATCACCTTGGGTATGATGGCGCGTGTAGCCCTGGGGCACACCGGCCGGCCGCTGCGAGCGGCTCCGAGCGTGGCAACGGCTTTCGCGCTCATCAATGCCGCCGCGTTGGTCCGGGTGTTTCCGACGTTGCTCTGGCCCCAACGCAGCGCGTTGTGGATCGTGCTGTCCTCGGTGCTCTGGATCGCGGCTTTTTTGGCGTTCGCGCTGGTGTACGTCCCGATCCTGTGGCGCCCGCGGGCGGACGGGCGTCCCGGTTAGCGAGGCCGGAGAGACCCCTGCGTCCAGCCCGGCGTCCCTATCGAGGTAGTGCAGCGGCGCGCCATGGTGACAAGTTTATTTATGAAAAGAATTCATAAGTCTTGTTACTGAACCCGCTATTCTCATTCAGAGGTTCAAGCCTTATATAAGCGCTCTAAGTCAACACAAGCTTTATGAGGCAGCGAAATGAATGAATATGCACCGAACGACATCGCCCACGCCACACAACGCGCGAGGATGTTACGGGCCCGGGCCGTCTCTGAACTGCTCGCCCATGCAAGGGCTGGCGTACGCGCTTTGACGGGAAAATGGCTCGAACGGCGCCACTCTCGCATTCGATCGTATCTGGCGGTGAGCAACTGCGACGAGATCCTTGTCGACAAAAAGATCCTTCAAGATTGTCGGCATACGTTGTAACACTGGAACGTCGTAAATCGATAACAGGTCGCGTCCCATCGTTCGCCCGACGCCTGTTCCCTCGATCTTTACTAGTCCTTTCAGGACAAGGACACCTTAGACTCACGCTCTGACGACTGTTCGTTTCAAGGATTACCGCGATGTCGATGTTGCCGGGAGCGCCGTATCGTCGAACTACCAAAACATCGGGTGATGCCCGCCGCAGTGGAGTCGACTTTGAACTTGCAAAAGGATCTTCCCGGTGGGTAGGAAAACGTTCCGTAGTATGTAATCACGTCAACGCCGAAGTGTTCCCCGTCCGGGCCGCCCCAGGGCGTGATTCCAAAACTCCGCAGTTGCTCGAGGACCGATGCCGGGGAGAATGGACAACCGAGTCCGGGTTCGCCGGCTTGGGGTTCGATTTCGTTAGTTGTGAGATGTGTGCGATAAGGAGTCGACGAACCCATCTTCTTGTCGTCGGACCAGCATGAGAAAGCGGCGACGATTAAGGAAACCGAAAGAAAAGTTGCCGGCAGTCCGTGACTCGGATGCCGCCGAAGCTCGAATCGGCACGTGACGACACCCTTTCGTTTTCGTGATTACTATACGTTTTTCAACAAAGGATTTACCGCCTCTCTACGCCGAATGGCTAAGCTTGACGATCGGGCATCATCCACTCCGTTACTTAGTCGGCTTCACCACACGAAATTACGAAATTACGAAATTACTCAACAATGCGCGGCGTTTGGCAATCGGTCAAGTCTATCCTCCATTCCGGGCGTCGAGACAACTCGTCGGTCGTGCGCGCTGTTGTCCTCGAGCCGCGAGCAGCTTTGGAAGGACGACAGCAGACAAACCGGTGACCTCTGGCGCTGCGGATATCTTCGCCTCGAGGGCTTGAACGCCGCGGGTTCTCAATTATGGAGATGTGCCCTCGTCAGACACACACGGCCATAGTCTTCAATCTTTTGCCGCTCGGACGACGATAAGCAGTAGATCACGATTGCGCGGACGCAACTACGCGGCGCGGAGTCGAAATCTACGAAAGGCGCTCGCGAAGTCGGGCGCACGAATGAAAAAGGGCCGGAGGTTGCCCTCCGGCCCCTGTCCCTAGTCAGTTGTCGTTAAGGTCGGTCGTAGGTCTTAACGGATTCCCTCGCCGTGCTCCAAATCGCTCTCGGACTTAACCGTCCCCCGGGCATGGGCCGAGTGTGTCGCCGTGAGCGAGATGGTCCGCCACAGATCCCGCGCCAATCCGCAGCGTCCTCGCCCGAGCCGGATTGCCACGCGGTATGTGACAGATCGTCACCTTACCTACCGGCGTCGGCGTCGGTGTAGCGGTTGGTGTCGGAGTCGGCGTGGCCGTTGGCGTCGGCGTCGGCGTGGCCGTTGGCGTCGGCGTCGGCGTGG
>JBFGKR010000139.1:0-5757 GCA_041576575.1 Arenicellales bacterium
CGAGGTCTGCATCTCGGCGAATGTTTTCGAGCAGGTTGAGAACAAGCTGGATCTAGGATACGCCTATTTGGGCGAAAAGGCGCTCAAGAACATCGCCAGGCCGCTGCGTGTTTATAGAGTATTGATGACACCGGAGGAGACGCAATTAACTCCCCGAGATGACGAATCGAGAATCAGGTGGTTGTTGTCACCGGTGCCGATCGTCATCGTGCTACTAGTCGCCACGGCTATCGGATATCTGATTTTACAGAACCGCGGCGAGCTGTTCGATGACACGGCTTCATTGGACCAGGTCGCAGTTCCTTCGCCTGAAAAACCCTCGATCGCAGTGCTTCCATTCCGGAATATGAGTGGCGACGCCGAGCAGGAGTATTTCGCGGATGGCATGACCGACGATCTGATCACCGATCTGTCGAAGATATCCGGATTGTTCGTGATCGCCCGCAATTCAAGCTTTGCGTACAAAGGCCAATATCCCGACGTGCGCCAAGTCGCAAAAGATCTGGGCGTCAAATACATTCTCGAGGGCAGCGTACGCAGGGCCGCGGACACAGTGCGCATCAACGCGCAGCTCATCGACGCGGTTTCGGGTGGACACGTCTGGGCAGAGCGGTTTGACCGCAAACTCACGGACGTCTTTTCCCTGCAAGACGAGGTCAGCAGAAAAATAGTTGCCGCGCTGGCGGTAAACCTGACAAAGGACGAGCAACAGCAGCTTAGCCAAGCGGTACAGGTGAACCCGGAAGCTTACGATCTGCTTCTACGCGGTCTGGAGCAATTTCGACGGTTTACGCGTGAAACGAATTCATTGGCACGCGATATGTTCAAGCGCGCCACCAGACACGATCCGGATTTCGCCCGCGCCTACGCCGATGTCGCCCTTACGCATGGAATAGACGTGCTCTTCGGTTGGAGCACGCCCAGCGATGAATTGTTTGCTCAGGCCTTCGAGTACGCGGAAAAGGCGCTGCAACTCGACCCGACATTGCGCCAGGTGCATTTTGCGCTGAGCAATCTTTATCTGACTACCAAGCAACACGACAAGGCGATTGACGCCGCTCGCAAAGCGGTCACGCTGCACCCGAATTACGCGGATGGGTTCGCGCAGCTGGGTCAGGCGCTTGTCTACGCAGGCCGCCCTCAGGATGGTCTCGATGCCTTGAGCAAGGCCATGGCCCTGAATCCTCGATACGCGTTCTTCTATACCTGGATTGAGGGCCACGCCTACATGCTCATGCGCAGAAACAACGCAGCGATTACCGCATTCGAAACGGTCATTGAGAAAAATGCGCACTTCCCAGGGGCGCACCTGACCCTCGCCTCTCTGTACGGCAACATGGGTAAGAACCAGGACGCCGAATGGCAAGCGGCGCAAATTCTTGGCCTGCGTCCGGAGTTTTCGCTGCGCGAAGAGAAGCGGCGCGTCCCGTATAAGACTTCCGCAGACCTTGAATACTATATTTCGGGACTGCGCAAGGCAGGTCTTCCGGAATAACTTCGATTCAGAGTGCGAGCTTTTGCTTTCTCGCCGATTACGCTTACTCGAGAAGCAGTGCTTCGATCGGGCTGAAAAACTCAGCGTCATCCCACTCGCGCCCGCCGACGGCGCGGTACGCGATGCGGCCCTGCTTGTCCACGATAAAAGTCGTGGGCAGACCCAGGACTTGCCATTGAGCCACAATTTTTCCCTCGCGGTCCAGAAGCAAAGGGAACTCGAGGGGTGTGTCGAGTTCGACGGTGAATCGAAAAACGGTTTCGTCGTCCTCACCGACGTCTATGGCGAGAATGACAAAATGTTTTTCTTTCCAACGCTCCCACAGACGCTGCATAGACGGCATTTCGCGAAGACAGGGCGGACACCAGGTCGCCCAAAAGTTGATGGCGACGACCTTACCGCGGTAATCGCTCAGTCGATGCTGCTTGCCGTCCGTGTCCGATAACGCAAAATCCGGCGCCGCGGGCCGCTCGGGTACCGGCACCAGAGTTTGGGCCGATTCCGCACCCCAGGCGCTGGGACAGAGAAGCAACAACGCAGTCATTGCAATGCGCGCGGTCGCCGTTCGATGCCGGCGAATCACGATGCCTGCCCCGCGGTGTCGGCCACGCATTCAAGCCCGCGCAGTGCGTATTCGTATCGTTGTCCGTCCGACCGCCAATTGAAGTGCAGGACAAATTGCGAGGAAGCTGGTAGCGCGAATGTCGTCATGCCCATGTTCCAATCACCCCTTGCGAAAGTCTGTACTGTGGGAAACAACGCCCAGCGAAAAGCAACTCGGGCGCTTGGAGAGACCCCTCGGCGTTCCCAATCTTGTTGCCATTGTTGTTCAATTTTGATTGTACGCCGTCTGTCATCAATTTCGATCCACCATTTTCTGAGATCTATTTCGACCCGGCGAGTCGAAGATTCATTTCGCATTACCGTCTGGAATACGCATGTACGTGCAATCGATTCCGCGTCTTCCGCGTTAAACCCGCGGGCCTGATAAAAACCCCGCACCTGATCTGGAAGAATCTGCGTCAAACGCAGACTCACGCCATTCCCCGCCCACCGCCACGTGCGCACGCCTAGCGCTGGATTTACAGGGTCCAGTTCGTCCGCCGACAAATACGGAGAAGTCGAGCAGAGGATCGCGATACAGCAAACCATCCATTTCCAAGCCAGACGAAAACGCATTCGTATATCTCAAGAGTCGGCGCTGCGTGAAGACGGTAATTCGTTTCTGTAATTTCGCGTACTTAAGGACGCACGAATCGTATCCCGATTCCCCGGAATCGGAGGCAACCAGAATCTGTGTTGATAAGGTTACCAGAAAACAAACGCAGAGATTTGTCTCCGGCGCAGTGTCTATAAAACGCCGTTTCCCGCATCAACGGACGTCGGAATCGTTACGATCGACAATATGCAGCACCGCAAAACCGATATCGCGCTCGAATACGCCCAAGAGTTGCTTCCCATCCGGGGAACGCGGATCATCACGTAACGATGGCAAGTGTGGGTATAAAATCGATCCGTTGTACAGAGGCGTAAAGCAGAGGTGTTTTTTCCCGATACGAGAAATGTCCGCCAATATACTTCAAAATCCAAAACTTCGAGGAACGTACATCCATGCCGCTGAACTTGACCGACACCGAAGCCCGCGTCATCGGTTGCCTGATGGAGAAATCCGTCGTCACGCCCGATCAGTATCCGCTGACGGCTAACGCGCTCACCAACGCCTGCAATCAGAAATCCGGGCGCAATCCGGTAATGGCGCTGGACCGGGGCACCGTGCAGCGCACCGCTCGCGATCTGGGAGCCAAGCATCTGGTGCAGGTGGAAGAGAATTTCAGGAGCGGGGTGGAAAAATACAAGCAACGCTTTTGTAACACGACCTTCAGCAAGTACCAATTTGATCGGCCTCAGTTCGCCGTCGTCTGTTTGCTGTTGCTGCGCGGTCCGCAGACGCCCGGGGAGCTCAGGGCGCACAGCGGCCGTCTGCATACCTTTGCGGATAACGCTGCGGTCGTCGACGCGCTCACCGCACTCATAGAACGGGACGGCGATCCATTGGCGGTGAAGCTGCCGCGCACGCCCGGACGTAAGGACTCGGAATACATGCATCTGTTCTCGGGCCCCATCGATGTCGAAGCGCACGCCCTGCAAGCTAAGGCCGCAAAAGCCACTTCGGCTCCGGAGCGCGCCAAGGTAACCGAGTTGGAGCAGAGGGTCGGCATCTTGGAAGCGGAAGTCGCCGCACTCAAGGAAAAACTAACGCACTTATTATGATTCGATCCAGGCAGGACGATCGTCACAACGAGGACTGCGGATATCTATTGACCCGTGCATTTTTCCGTCGAACGCTTCCTACACCGATCGGTCCGCTCGCGTCGAACGCTTTGTGTCGCACCGTTTCCGAAGTTACGGGAGAGAAAACACGAACTCGAACTCTAATATAACAACGAGTCAGCCGGGCCGGGTGTGGGAGCAGTGAGGCGTCCGGCGAGCCAGTATCGAGGTCGTTCGGCGTTATGATTGTTACCAGCTTAAAAGCCTGATTTTGCCTCGCAAAAGCGCGCTCTAAGCGCAACAACAAGCCGGATTTCGTGAAAAAACGCAATAAAATCAAAGTCTAAACCGGGTCCGACCCCATTGTTACTAACCGGGTCCGACCCCATTGTTACTTGTTAATATTTTTGCGACCCGAGTGCTTGTTGAAAGAAGAGGAACCAACAGCAACGGCACGACGCAGAATAATTTTTTTATAAAACCAAAGAATGACTGAGGAACCGGATTGATCGTTTGTGCGTGAACAAAAAAACCTACGGAAAAACTCTGCTATTAACGAGAATAGAAAGATTGATGCAAAGACTGATGAACTGCTCGATGTGTTTTCTCCGGTTGTCGACGAATAGTGTCGTTTTGTCGCGGCGCAAGCGCGTCGCTATTGTCTTGGTATACGAAGCCAATTAACCTGAAATGCGCCGGGGATGTTATAGACGAACGCGGCGGAGGTCGTTCGTTGAGCGCGAAGCGTTTCGCCAGCGCCGTGGTTCGATGTAGATCAACTTCGAAATCGCGTTCCGTGACGCAGATCAAACTCGATATCTGATAGTTTTGATTTATATCAATTTGCGTCGGTGATCGATGCGCCGAGATTTGATAGAAGGACGGCTGCAGTTGGCGATGACAAAGAAATTGCTTGCAGCAGTCGGTGATTCAATCACCGAAGCACGATCCGGCCGCGCTGGATGCGAAAAGCGATCGAAATTTGGAAAACAACGGACAGGAGGCCGTAGCCCGCGCTTCGAGATTATATGCCAAGGAAACGGAATTGCAGCCTAATGTGACTTGAGTCAAGCTTTTCGACGGAGGGCCGTGACTAAGTCACTTAAGTTCAACGAGCGGCTGGTTGATAATCGGACGCTCAACAAAAGACCAGGTAATAAACAAGGAGAGTGGCAAGAAGACCGGCGGTTCCGATGCGTGTTATGCGCGCGCTCGCGGCGCAGCCACGATTTTACAAAAGCTTCTGATTTCAACGAGTGTAACAACTCTTTAAGTAAAGGGGAGAATCAACTAATGACGCGACGTTGGGGATTCGAAATGTTCGGGAGCGCACTCGGAGCGGTGCTGCTCGCACTCTTGTGGACGCCACCGGCGTCTGGCTTTGCGACCTATTCTACCGATGGGAGCACCGGCAACTGCGCCAGCTGCCACGGGGACTTCCGCGCCGGTGGGTACATCTCCAACACCGGTGACGACGGGGTAGCATGGAACACAGATCTGATGGGCGGCCACCTGAGCGCGTATGGAGTATCGTGTGCGGAGTGCCACAGCCCCAGCGGCCGATCGCCGGTGTATCTGAATCCGGCCTCGGACCCGGCGGGCGACACCAACGGCCTGGGATGTGTCGGCTGTCACGGACGCATAGAAGACATCACCCCGAATGATGGTCCGTTTGGCGGACCCGGTCCGAACTGGGGCGACGGCCTGCGCGCTCACCATACTTCCGCGGGAGTGACCACTTGTGCGGGCTGCCATTCCGCCGATTCCGTGCAGGTGGGCGAGGACGTACCACCGGAAACATTCCTCGCTCGCATGATCGATCCTTGTGACGAGAACGGCGCCCAGGCGGGAACCGGTAACTTCGGTACCGTCGGTCTCGACAACGACGGTGACGGTGTACGTGAGCCGTTGGATACAGACTGTGTGACGCCGACGCCCACACCGACGCCGACGCCGACGCCAACACCGACGCCGACGCCAACACCGACGCC